>NZ_PPRG01000073.1 GCF_002902625.1 Staphylococcus devriesei | reverse complement strand
TCTTTTTATATTTTGGTAATTCATTTGATGATTTAACGACTGGTGATATTGGAAAATTTTTAGTAAATATCTTACCTATTATGATATTGGCATTTATTTTCTTTATTCATAAATTTATAAGAAAAACAAAATACGTGAAACTAGATAAAATGGATATTACACCACATCAATATCACGATTAATTTAATAGAAGAAATTACAAAAACGAATGGCATTTTGATTTTAAAAATAATCCTATGCCATTCGTTTTATATTACTATTTAATTCAAGACTACTTATTTTCCAAAACGAATATCTTTAGTATAATTAAAATAAAGATATGAACTTAGAGGTGAGAAATACTATGGTTGGTCAAACAAACTTATTTGATGACGTCATTAAAAGCGAAGAACGTTTTGTGATAGTGGTCCAATCTCTTGAAGAGAAAAACGGCCAATTACTTAAACGCACTTTACGAGAATATCCAAGCCTTGAACATAACCAAATGGAAAATTTATTCAATCATTTAAAAGACGTATTTAGTAATGAACCTTTCGGAGAACATCAATCGGCATATACGATAACCGTTTATACAAATCTTGATTATGCGGCAGACCAAGTCTATGCGTATGTTAAACGTTATAAAGGTAAGCATGAGTGGACACACACAGCTAAATAAAATAATTACACTAAAATAAGCCACCTTCACTTATAGAAGGTGGCTTATTTTTGTATTATAAAAGTTCTTTTAATGCGACTGGTATACCGTTAGAATCATTATCTAACGTCGTTTTATCAGCTATCGCTTTTAATTCCTCGTTAGCGTTACCCATCGCTACAGAATATCCTACGACTTCAAACATTGATTGATCATTCAAACTATCTCCAAAACAAATAACATCTGATAAAGGAATTTCTAATTGATTACATAATGCTTTAATCGCATTTCCTTTAGAGACGCCTTTAGCCATAAATTCTAAAAAGAATGGTTTACTTGTCGTTACATCAATTTGCGAATTAAAAGAGCCGTTCATTGCATCTCGCGCGTGAGTAATATTTTCAACATAATCAACGCCCATCACTTTTGGTACATCTTCGTTAATATATTTTTTTATATCATCTACGCGTTTCATAGGTAAGCCAGTAAGTTCAGATTCTATATCTCTATACTCATGGTCACCATCATGGATAATGTGTCCGTCTTGATAAGTTAGTACTAAAAAGTTCTTTTCTCTACAATAATCAGCAATCTTATCAAAATTTTCTTTTGATACACTTTTACTTACTTCAACTTCTTCAGTCGCTACTTTGATTGTTTTACCACCGTTATAACTTATAATATAACTATCATGTTTATCTAATTCTAATTCTCTAGCAATAGGTAACATACCCTCAGTAGGTCTTCCAGAAGCAAGAACTAATCTATAACCTTGGTTTTGAATATTGATTAAATATTCTTTAGTTTCAAGACTTACTTCATTATTACTATTTATTAAAGTATCATCCATATCCATTACAATAACTTTATAATTACTCATATCTTTGATGTACTCCTTTCAAAATTCATTCTCATTTATTCTACAATAAATTTAAGAAGGATATACCACTTCTTCTACTACACCCGTTTCATTAATTGTAGCTAATTCAGATGTACAGGAAGGAATTTGTGTTCTAAAGGCTCTAACAAGCTTCCCACTTTTTTCTTTACGGCTTAGTGTTAATATTGTTGGACCAGCACCACTTATAACTGCTGCATAAGCATTGTATTCTTTAGCAAGTGATTTCACTTGTTCAAATTCAGGTATTAAATGTTGACGAAATGGTTCATGAAAACCATCCTGTTCCATCATTTTCCCAGCAAGTTCATAATTATGTTGAATAAGCGCACAAATCATCGTATTACTTATAGCGCTATTTTGAACTGCTTTTTTGTGAGAAAATGTATGAGGTAACGCTCTTCTAGAGTCTTCAGTTTTTAATTCATATGATGGTATAGTTAATATAATATCAACATTAGGAACATCAATATGTGCGACATTTGTTTCTTTAGTTTCTGGATTATAATATCCCGCTAAAAGCCCCCCATAAATTGTTGGAGCCACGTTATCAGGATGTCCTTCAATTTCAGTAGCTAGTTGGAGTAGCTCATGCTTTGAAAGTTGAATATTACCGAAATAATTAGCGATATAAAGAGCACCTACTAATGCTGAAGCAGAGGAACCTAATCCTCTAGCTAAAGGAATCTCACTTCTCATTTCAACCTTTAAATTAGGCAAATGAACATTATACTTAGAAGCTACTTGTTGTGCTACTTTATAAATATAATTTTCTTCATTTTTAGGAAGAGATTCTAATTCGGAATTTAAATATTCAAATTTCCATTCTTCATCTTCAATTTCTTGAACATATAAATTTAGATATTTATCAATAGCCATACCTATTGAATCAAATCCTACTCCTAAATTGGCAGTAGAAGCTGGGATTTTGAGATACAGATACTCACTCATTTTATAAAGCCCCTTTAATGTACTCAATAATGCTTGATTTATCATTCGGAAGAGGTTGAATTGGATTATCCAAAATAGATATTGCAGTATCAGGATCTTTCAAGCCGTTACCAGTAAGGATAGCCACAACTTTTTTGCCTGCCGGTAATTTACCGTTACGATGTAATTTAATCAATCCTGCGATAGAAGCAATACTTGCCGGTTCACTAAACACTCCCTCTTTAGAAGTCATTAATTGATATGCTTCTAGAATTTCTTCATCAGTAACACTATCGATTAAGCCGTTAGATTCTTCTAATGCTTTTGTAGCTTTACTCCAACTTGCTGGATTACCTATGCGGATAGCAGTCGCAATAGTTTCTGGGTTTTTGATAACTTTATTTTGAACAATTGGAGAGGCGCCTTCAGCTTGGAAACCGTATAATTGAGGAAGTGCACTGCCTTTCTTCTCATGATATTCTTTAAAACCTTTCCAATACGCCGTAATATTTCCTGCATTGCCAACTGGTATAGCTAAAATATCAGGTGCTTGTTCTAATTGTTCGACAATTTCAAATGAGCCTGTTTTTTGTCCTTCTATACGATACGGATTAACAGAGTTAACTAATTCAATTTCATCGTCATTTTCAGCAATTTCTTTCACTATTTCCAAAGCTTCATCAAAGTTACCCTCGATTGATACAATTTCAGCACCATACATAACTGCTTGTGAGAGTTTACCTAAAGCTATTTTACCTTCTGGAATAACTACAATTGCTTTTAATCCAGCTCTAGCTGCATACGCGGCTGCTGATGCAGATGTATTCCCAGTTGAGGCACAAATAACTACTTTTTTTCCTTGTTCTTTGGCTTTTGTTACCGCCATAACCATTCCTCTATCTTTAAATGAACCTGTAGGATTTGCTCCTTCATACTTTACGTATAAATTAATATCTAATAACTTCGATATATTCTCACAATGAATTAATGGAGTATGCCCTTCATTTAAAGTTAACTTTGGTGTGTCTTGGTTAACTGGTAAAAAATCTTTAAATTCTTCTACTAAACCTTGCCATCTTTTCATAGTTATTAAACCCCTTCAACTGGATAAATTTTTTCGACATTAAAGTTAGCTCTACTTAATACTTCTTGAGGTGAATAATCTAAGCCAATAATTACTACCCCATACGAATGCTCATCACGTTGTTCTATTTGAAGCGATCTATGGAATGGTAAAGCCCCTTTTAATTTTTCTGTGAACCGTTCAATAGGTTCATCATTATTAATTACAACGTAAAAATTCAACTTCTCTTTTATAGCTATAGTATTATCAGTATCCATTAATTCACGAGTTTCATTTGTTTTTAATTCAAAATGTGGTGGCAATGTATGTGTATTAGATTCAAAGAATAATGCTACATTTAATAAATCACTCACCACAGCGCTTCCTGTAGCTAAGCTTCCTGCACCTTTACCGTAAAACATTGTGTCACCCACTGCGTCTCCTACAACATATATTGCATTATATTCATCTTCTACAGATGCCAGTTGATGAGTTTGATGTATTAAAGTCGGTTCAACTGACGCGTTAACTTTGCCGTTATATGTACCTTTACCGATTAATTTAATTTTATATCCTAATTTTTTAGCAACATTAATGTCTGTTAGCGTCACATTACTTATACCTCTAACGTTTACATCATTTAATTTGATTACCTGATTAAATGATAAATACGATGTAATAACAACTTTACGCGCCGCATCGATACCTTCAACATCATCAGTTGGATCCGCTTCAGCAAAGCCTAATCGTTGTGCTTCATCTAACGCTTCTTCAAAAGTTGTTTGTTCACGTGTCATTTTAGAGAGAATAAAGTTTGATGTTCCATTTAAAATCCCCATAAATTTAGAAATATTATTAGCATTTAACCCATTGTTAATTGCGTTTACTATTGGAATACCACCTGCGACGCTCGCTTCAAATTTAAGCGCTAATCCCTGTTGTTCAGCTAAGTCTTCTAATAATTTTAAATGGACTGCTAGCAAGTCTTTATTAGCAGTAATGACATGCTTGCCACCTTTTAATGCATCTCTTAGCCAATTGACTGTTGGTTCAATACCACCCATAACTTCTATAACGATATCAATAGAGTCATCGTTTAAAATTTCATTTACGTCTTCAGTTAAATGATATTGACTAATATTAATAGGACGCTTTTTTGATTTATCACGTACTAATATATGTTTAATAACTATATCCTTATTTAACGTATCTTTAATTTGTTGTCGATTCTCTTCGATTATTTTTACAACACCTGATCCTACAGTCCCTAGACCTAGCAAGGCAACATTCAATTCTTTCATAATCATTATCTCCTCCCTTATGTATTACTCAGAAATACAATTGTGTTATTGAAATAGACTTAAATTTAGTATACTATTAACACATATTAAATTGATAGGACTTTTTTAACGTAAAATGTAAATACTTAGATATATATTATCATGTGCTATCAGAAAATTAAATAGAATTTTCTGATTTTTTAGAAAGGTTGGTTTCATATATGAAAGTAGCAAAATTCGGCGGTAGTTCAGTTTCAAACGCATCACAAATTAAAAAAGTCCTTGATATTGTAAATGAGGATCCTGAACGTAAAATTATTATTGTTTCTGCTCCTGGTAAGAGACATAAAGATGACATTAAAACTACAGATCTTTTAATTCGTCTCTACGAAAAGGTTCTCAATAATTTAAATTATCAGGATAAGAAGAAAGAAATTATCCAACGTTACGCAGATATTTTAGAAGAACTTAATATGGAGAAAACGTTACTAACGACAATTGACGAAACATTAGAAACTATTATTGAAACATTAAAAGAACAACCACCACGTTTATATGATGCTTTATTATCATGTGGTGAAAACTTTAATGCTCAATTAATCGCAAGTTACAATAATTCTAAAGGTTATAAAACGACGTATTTATCTCCAAAAGATGCAGGTATTTTAGTTACTGATCTACCTCAACAAGCTCAAATATTAGAAGAAGCTTATGACGAAATTTATAAATTACGGGATATTGAAGGCAAGATTATTATTCCTGGCTTCTTCGGCGTCTCAAAACACGACTTTATAGTTACATTTCCAAGAGGCGGTTCTGATATTACGGGAGCTATCATTGCGAGAGGTGTAAAAGCATCGCTATATGAGAACTTTACAGACGTATCAGGTATTTACAGAGCGAATCCTAATGTAATTAAAAATCCAGAACTTATCGAAGAAATTACGTATAGGGAAATGAGAGAACTTTCTTATGCAGGGTTTAGCGTCTTTCATGATGAGGCATTACAACCGTTATATAAACATAGAATTCCAGTGGTTATTAAAAATACTAACCGGCCTCAAGATAAAGGAACGTTTATCCGTCATGAGCGTGATATAAATAATAAAAATGTAATTATAGGAATAAGTTGTGATAAGGACTTTACAGTTATTAATATTAAAAAGTACTTAATGAACAGACAAGTCGGTTTCACTCGTAAGGTATTGGGCATTTTAGAAGATTACAACATTTCATTTGATCACATGCCTTCAGGAATTGATAGCATTAGTATTATAATGCGTACTAGTCAAATAAAAAATAAAGAAAAAGATGTCCTAAATGCTATTAGAAAAAAATGTGACGTAGATGAATTAAGTATCGAGCATAACTTAGCTATATTAATGATTGTCGGAGAAGGTATGAATAAAGTTGTTGGCACTGCTAATAAAATTACGCACGCCTTAGCAGAATCAAATATTAACATAAAGATGCTTAACCAAGGTTCTTCAGAAATATCAATGATGTTTGGCATTTCAGTCGAGGATGCTGATAAAGCAGTATTATCTACCTATGAATATTGCTATCATGGTATTTGTTTAAAGAATTTATGCAAAAGCAAATAACAAAAAACATCTAATATTTAAAGCGAGTTCTTTATCTGACCTCCTTTTAATATTAGATGTTTCTTTATTTAACTTATTTATTTTGAGCAATAACTTCGTTAATTTTATGTTCGCCTACAACACCCTTTAATATAACAAATTGATAATAACTTAATGCATCTAATACCCTCTTATAATTAGTTAATTGCTGAGAATCCATATCTCCAAGCAAATCATACATGAGTACAATTTCAGGTTTAATATAATCGACACCCCATGTTAAGGAATGAAAATAAATACTATTTTCTGGAATTCGAATATTGCTATCTAATCTAAACAACCATTCATCATTAATAACATCGTAGATAATAACGTTCATTATTAAAGAATTATCTTTAGTTATTTCAATATAAGATACGTCGGGAACTATTAAATTTTCTTTATCCATTAAATTATTTTTATTATCATAATAATTAAATGTATAGGTTAGTGGAATTGACTTTAAAACTTCTACTAAGTTTAGACGTTCAACACAAATATCAACTTTAGAAGGTAGTATAAAGTTATCATTTAAAAATAAATGCATAGCGACTTCCCCGTGAAATTTAAATGCTGTGCGACATTGTTTTTTTAATGTATTAACTAGTTCTTCTACTTGCTGTTGATGATTATTTTCCATTTTACTACCCTCCTAAGGAAACGCTTTCATTAAGATTAATTATACCTTTCTTATTATTGATTTTCAATTTACGAATTGTGAAAAGTTGGTAAAGTTCTATTTTAAAAAATTTGAATTTTTGTAGTTAACAAACATATGTATTTCTTCATTTGTTGAACTAATTAAATATAATGTATATACTTTATATAG
>NZ_PPRG01000072.1 GCF_002902625.1 Staphylococcus devriesei | reverse complement strand
CCCCCCATCGATTAAAACGATGCTAGGTGGTACAGGAATATCAACCTGTTATCCATCGCCTACGCCTGTCGGCCTCAGCTTAGGACCCGACTAACCCAGAGCGGACGAGCCTTCCTCTGGAAACCTTAGTCAATCGGTGGACGGGATTCTCACCCGTCTTTCGCTACTCACACCGGCATTCTCACTTCTAAGCGCTCCACATGTCCTTGCGATCATGCTTCGACGCCCTTAGAACGCTCTCCTACCATTGTCCTACGGACAATCCACAGCTTCGGTAATATGTTTAGCCCCGGTACATTTTCGGCGCAGTGTCACTCGACTAGTGAGCTATTACGCACTCTTTAAATGATGGCTGCTTCTAAGCCAACATCCTAGTTGTCTGGGCAACGCCACATCCTTTTCCACTTAACATATATTTTGGGACCTTAGCTGGTGGTCTGGGCTGTTTCCCTTTCGGACACGGACCTTATCACCCATGTTCTGACTCCCAAGTTAAATTAATTGGCATTCGGAGTTTGTCTGAATTCGGTAACCCGAGAAGGGCCCCTCGTCCAAACAGTGCTCTACCTCCAATAATCATCACTTGAGGCTAGCCCTAAAGCTATTTCGGAGAGAACCAGCTATCTCCAAGTTCGATTGGAATTTCTCCGCTACCCACAGTTCATCCGCTCACTTTTCAACGTAAGTCGGTTCGGTCCTCCATTCAGTGTTACCTGAACTTCAACCTGACCATGGGTAGATCACCTGGTTTCGGGTCTACGACCAAATACTCAACGCCCTATTCAGACTCGCTTTCGCTACGGCTCCACATTTTCTGCTTAACCTTGCATCAGATCGTAACTCGCCGGTTCATTCTACAAAAGGCACGCCATCACCCATTAACGGGCTCTGACTACTTGTAAGCACACGGTTTCAAGTTCTCTTTCACTCCCCTTCCGGGGTACTTTTCACCTTTCCCTCACGGTACTGGTTCACTATCGGTCACTAGAGAGTATTTAGCCTTAGGAGATGGTCCTCCCAGATTCCGACGGAATTTCACGTGCTCCGTCGTACTCAGGATCCACTCAAGAG
>NZ_PPRG01000071.1 GCF_002902625.1 Staphylococcus devriesei | reverse complement strand
GTATTATAATCTGTTGAAATTGATTTTTGCACGCTTTTTAAATAATTAATATTATCAACATAAACTGTATTATAAAATTCAATTTCTTTTAAAAATAACTCATCAGAAAAGTACATTTTATGAATGTTAAATAAGCTATTAAATCTTCCAAACGATCTTTTAAATCTGTTAATTTCTGCTCTAAATTAAAATATACTCTTTGCTGTTCACTTGTCTTATATAATTCTTTATCATTTCCTTCTAATATATTACTGACTTTTAAATCAAAATCTTTATATGAATTTACTTCTCTATACGTATCTATAAAAGACTGAAATACAAGATTAAACCTTTTATTAATTTCAACAAGTATAGGATACATCATTTCAGATTTATATTTCTCTCTATGAATAAATGTTTCACTAAAATACCTTACGATTTCTTTCAAAATATAAATTAACAAACCAATAGCAATTGTCCATAAAGCGTTATTAATAGATATTTCTCTATTCACTTAGCTACACCTCTAATAATTTATTTCTCTTTATATTGATTAGAGAGTTTTATCTTAATTGTTTTTATTTATTACCAATTATAATTTAATTAATCATTAATACTCTTAATAATGATGATACTATTTTTATATCAAAAACACACTGTAAAGATATTTGGTATATACCATTACCAGCATTTTTCTTTTGATTATATTTTACTGCTCTATATTTTGCATAGATACCATGTTTAAAATCGCCTATAAAGACATCGTGAGCATAAACATTCACTGCTACATTAACAACTTTAAATAATTTAGGTAAATCAATAGCTAGAATTCTTAAACCTAATTGAGATAATTCTTTTATTAAACTATTATAATGATGTGTATTCATCATTATTGAAACATTATGTCTAAAGAATTGCGATATATCTTTAATCGCTTTTCTTATTCTCTCATAAATTGATAAATATACATTTTTACTTTTTTCAAAATCTTTACGACTTTTTAGGCACCTTCCAATCTGGCTATTAATATATTTGATATTAATTAAATTAATAGGTATTGGTGAATTTTTAATAATATAATATGCTGTCTTTTTATAGTTCATGTTATCAACTCACTTAACTATTTAAATTTTCACCATATTAACAGTTCATTAACATCTCTATTCCTTTTAGTATCAACGATTTAACTCAACTACTGTTAATGAAATCTCTTTTTATTATCATTTCTTTAACCACCTTCAAAGCCCTTTAAATCAACGTTTCAATCGTATTGGTGTTAATGAATATACTTTTCGTTAACAGTTCATTAACACCTTCTATCCTTTTAATAACAACGATTTAACTTGAAAAGTGATAATGAGTTAACAAAAATTCAAACTACTATATATTTTTTAGTTACTCATTTTTATATTGTAAGTTTTTTTAATCATTAATTTCATTAACATTTTTGTCTTTAAAGCCTTCTATATCAAGGGTTTCAAGGTGTTAATGATTTTACTTTTTCATTAACACTAATTTATGTAAAAACCGCTTCAAGTACTTTAATATCAACACTTTAAGGGTGTTAATGAATAATTGAAGCGGTTTTAATTTCGTTTACATTTTCATTAACATAACATTCTAAACTACTTTAAAATTTTCATTAATATATGACTGCTTTAATTCTCCATGTGGTAATAAAGTAGGTTCAAAATAACCTATTTTATTCTGTAATTCTTTCACAGAATAATATCTAACTGATTTCTTTCTCCAATTCTTAGATAAATAACGTTCAAACACTTTAAAGAATTTTCTTTCTGATAATGGTTTGTAACCACTTTTATCACAAAATAATTTATATTTCTGATAAACTATCGAAACTGGAACTTTATCAATTTTCCAATTTTCAAACTCCACTATTTTAAAATCTAATACGGGATCATTATCCTGTTTAAATTGCTCTAGCATTTCTTTAGACACCTTAGGTATTAAGAAATTTTTAAAATCTAAATTAATAGCTTTGTGTAATACATATTCAAGAACTTTTTTATTTTTTAAGTAGTTATCTTTTATTTCAGTACGTTCTATATCACCATTAAAATTAGCATTAAATGGAACTATTAATAACCTTCTATTAGTACCACTTGTTTTGTTTTTAAAATGTGGCATTCCGTTTGTAGATTGAATTACTGTACATCTGTATATTGCTCTATATGGCTGTTTCTTTTTAGGGTTAACAAGCACAGCGTCCCCAGTTACCACACTATTAAAATTAGAACTATCTTCAATATTAATTCCAACTGGTACATCATCCCCGATAACGAGTGTTTTACCTTCCAATATACTCAATTTAAATTCATGATCAAATTCATTTGCTTTTAAACTTGCTACATTATCAAAACCTATTAAATTAGAAAGTAATGTTTGAAAAGTACCTTTACCATTATTACCTTCACCAACTAAAAAAATAGCTTTTTTACGTGTGTAGTTACCATTTAAACAATCGTTTATTACTTGCCATAAGAGTGTATATACTTCTACATCATGACAAGCAATCTCATCTAACCAACTATCAAAGTTCCAATTATCAATTGAATGTAATTCGGCATTTTCTACATAGTTAGTACAAATCTTCGAGGTAAATACATATTCTGGAGTAAATGGCTCTAACTTTTTATTTTTTTTATTAAATATGCCATTATTGACTGGTATTAAATTAGGCGTATTAGTTAATTTTTTTATTTTCGCTTTATTTCTAATGTGATATATAACATCATCAGCTTTATTACTATTAAGACATGGTTCAAGATAAGAAATAATACGCTTAATAATTGAAATATTTTGTGTATATATCCCTTTATTTTCTTGATACATAGCTAGTTTAGTATTTTCCTCATCATCAAATAATATAAAGTTTATAAATTTCATTAATATACAAGCACAATTATAAGGAGAGATGAAATTAGGCTTTTTTCCTTTACTACCGTTATTTTTCCATTCTTCTACTAAATGATTTCTTTGCTCAATACCGATATTTGTTAATCTGTTCTCAATGCTTTCTCTCTCTTGAAAAGATTTTATTTCTAAAATAATGTCATTACTAGGCTTAATATCAATCATATACCCCCCCTCCTCTCAACTGTTATAATGCATTTTCATAACAGATTTAAAAGTAGAATTAACAATTCTTTCTTTCATAGGTGGTTTACATGATTGGTTCCATAACAATGCAAAAGAATAAATTATGTTTTCGTCTACATGATGATTAAATAAATGACCTAGTAAACTTGTCAATGCGTTGTTTCTTTCACCGTCAGCAACACCATAAGCAATTTCCTTCCAATGTTCTGAACTACGTTTCATAGGTGTTTTAACTATAATAGATTTATTCTTTTCTACATATAGTTTTGATAATTTAATCAATTGC
>NZ_PPRG01000070.1 GCF_002902625.1 Staphylococcus devriesei | reverse complement strand
TCAGTTGGTGTATTATATAATACATGCCATGCTTTCTCAGTAACTGGAATACAAACAATACACTCTTTGTCATCGACAAAGATATGGGCGCTTGCTACTAGTGACCAATCAATCATATATGTGTTTTTATAATAATTAACATTTGTTTGTGCGGTGGTTTCTGGATTCCCTGTATCATGTGCTACTGCAAATAAAGGTTTTTTACTTGTTAAAGGTTGCCCACTTCTACGCGTCCCAATCGGTAAAAAATCATATCTTACTGGAACACCATTCCATTTTTCTGCCATTATGCACGACCTCCACCAATTTTATTATTGTTATCTTTAGTAGAACCTGTACGTGTTCTAACCGTCTCCCAAATACCAGTAGCCATGAGACCACTAATTAATCCAGCTAATAAACGACCGCCAATTGATAGTTCAGTAACTAATTCTGGAATAAATGCGCTTATGCCACCTAATAGAATACCAATACCAATGGCAATTAAAGGTACAATATTTTTAGGTACGCCAGCTTGTTTAACTAATTGTGTCAATGCAATAGTAATAACTGAAATTACTGTTGCGAATGCGATAATACTTTCCATTTAATACACTCCTTTAAAATAAAAAGCCGACGCATAGCGCCAGCTCTAAAACTAATCCTTATTTACATTTACCAAACCAGAAACAGCCCCAAAAGTTGGCACCTAATACAAAGTTCAACATAGTTCTCTCCTCCTTTATATACCGAAAACCATACGCAATAAAGCAATAATTAAAGAACCAAATATCGTGCCTACTAAACCTAGCACCCACATTTTGATATCTTTGATATTTTTTTGATTTTCTTGTTTTTGCTCTTTTTCGTTTTCACGTTCTCTGTTAATACTATCAAGCGTAAAATTCATTTTTTGATTAACTAAATTTTGATTGTGTTGCCCATCTTTAATTTGTTCCAAAGAGTCAAATATTTTTTCATCGTTATCTTCCAAACGACTAACTCTTCTTTCTAATTCTCCTCTTTGGTTGTTTTCTGGCATATCCTCACCTACTTTACTCAAATTTAAAAGCCATAACCTCCACTGGCTATGGCTTAATCAATATCAAATATAACTGGTTGCGTTTGTTTAAGTTCTTCTTCTAATGGACTTTCTTTTAATTCGTTTAATTCTTCTACAGATAATAACGTTTCTCCGTCTTTTAACTTTAATTTCTCACCATCGAAGTAAACTTTATCCGATTGACGAGCAATTCGTTCAGTTGTGGGTAGCACTTTATCAAAATCTTCTGTTGGTACAATATCTGAACCTGCTTGAACAATATGATATTTATCATCTATATATTTTAAAAATAATAACCAGTTCATTTAATCATCCTCTCATACACACTCTAGTACTTCGTGCAGTAACTTTATCTTTGGAAGTGCCACCAATACGTCTCACTTTTAAATAACAGTTAAGTGGTTCATACGTTGGCACACCTAAATCAATTTGAATAACACCATACACTTCGTCATCAGTACGCTTGGCAATCGTTTTATAACTAGCTCTTCTATTTTTATCGCCATTACCAAATTCTTCAACAATAATTTCAACACCACCAGTATCGCTTGGATTATTATAATCCCAACCAATTGCATAAGAGACATTTAAATAACGCGCTTTATGCTGTGTGTAAAAATATTCAAATACCTGTGGTTCAGTTTCAGATGTCAAACTGTAACGCCCGTTGTTCTCTACTGTGGAATAATGAAATAAGTTTTTTTGAACTTCTAAGTCCATTTTTGGTACACCATTGACCATATAAACGGCACCGTCTGGACGTGTGATTGAAAGACCTGTAGGTTGTAATAAAGTACGGGATAAACTGTTAGGATCTACGGTTAATAATTCATTGCCAATGATAGATAAATAGCCCCCAGTACCAATTACATTAACGTTTTCAGTCCATATCGAGCCTGCAGTAATTGCATCTGCCACAATACCTTCTGCAGTAATCGCTGTTCTTGCAGTATTTCCTGCGTCAGTTGAAAGCATTAAGCCACTGCTATTTAAAGTCATCTGATTGTTAGGGTTATTCTTTTCTACTGCATGAATACCATTACTATCAAAAGCTAGTTCGCTTGAAGTATTTAGTATTTTCTTAACCATTGATTGACTAATTACATCAAGTGCATCAAACTTTAATTTTTTACGCCCTTCAATTAAATCTTGAATATCTTTAGCAGCAGTCGATAAGTTACTACTATAATTATCTGCTAAATTAGCTGAGCCGAATGTAATTTCAACGTTTGTGACATATCCTTCGTTATTAATTTCTCTATCTATTTTGACTACTCGTATTTCAGTATCTAACCCAATACGTTCATCTACTAAAAATACTCTGTCACCTAATTCAGCATGTTGGAAACGATAGCCATGTCTACTCATATCATAAATATCAGCAGTAAATGAGATGTTTATACTACTTTCAACAGCTTCTTTTAATTGCTTATCCATTGTTTCTTGTTTAGTTATATTAGCATTCATGATAGGAGGACCTTCACGTATGCCAATAATCGCTGCAAGTGGTGATGTATATTCTCGTTTTAACTTCGCTTTTTTAGTCACATCTTCTTCATTATCATTTTCGATTACTTTAACACTTGTCTTTTGATAACCAGAAGAAGTTTCTGAATTCGTTGTTTCAGTAGTTGTTGTTTCTTCACCACCATCTTCTCTGTAGTCGCCATATCCTCTCATATAAGTGTACATTTCAGAAGCATCTACTTCTTTTTCTATGTCTTGTGTATTAACTTTGTGACGATATTCAAAGTTAGCGTCATTACCTATTTGGTTGTATAGATAAACGACTTTGTCTACGATTTTCATTTCATAACCATAACGATCAATAAATGTTTTAAATATTTCTAATTTAGTTTCACCTTCGCCAATACCTTCAAAACGTTCACTATAAGCAGTATCAACCGTTATATATGTGTATGGCGTATCATTAAATACAATATCAAAGGCTTCTTTAGTCGTAAGACTTGCATCAATACGTTCATATACTCTATGTGTATTTAGATAATCAAGAATATAAAGAACTGCTGTAACACTAATAGTATATTTATCTCCATAACCTTGTTGTTTACTGGAAATAATACGATACTCTTTATTCTCAAATAGGATAATCCACATTTTTAAATCATCTTGTTTATCTAAAAATAAACTGTTCATTGGTGTGTATGGAATATCCATATCAATACGTTCATCGCCATTCAATTCCATTTCATGTTTAATTGTGCCCTCTAAATAGTATTCTTCGCCCTCTAAGTCTCTAATAAAAAATAAGTTTTCCATAATTCACCACCTAAAATAAAAAGCCGACTAATTTAATAGTCGACTAATAAAGTATTTCTTTTCCTGCAATTAATTTATTTTGATAATATCCCATACGTGTATAAATCGTATCCTCTGTGTTACCAACATTGATACTATTTTCGCTACCAAAACCGGTACAGTTATCAAGAAACATACTAGCGCCTGATGCGATTTGGAAATCTTTCCCTTGATAACTTTCGAATGCGGAACAACCTAAATTCCAACTTTGGGTGCCACTATTTACATCAGCTACATTTCCTCCATCATTCCTACCATACGAACCGTTTACCCTGATAGATTTAACACCGTCATGAGTAGTTGTGCCATTATTAGATTTAACGCCTGCTGTTCCTTTGTCACTACCGTTCTCTACGGCTAAACAATCAATTTCAACAATGAAAGGAAGAGATCCATCAGCGCCTACATGGTAGTTAAAACCATCATAGCTATTGTAACTTGCCTCACAATTTTCTAATATTGCTAAATCTCCACCTACAATAGCTATACCATTAAAAGTAGGATTACTATGATAAAAATTGACATTTTTTAAATATGCTTTGTTACCTTTACTCATATTTAGTTGTACTCCATTATTACCTCCAATAAAATTTAAGTTTTCCATGTAAATATTGCTTGATAATACACTTACTTGAAAGTTTGTCCCAGCAATAATCGGAACGATATTATCATTTGGAGTACCGTTTACATTTACATAAACTTTTGTATTATCTGTAAACCAACTGTTAGTAGTTGTATCTACTTCATCTATTGAACCAACATTTTTTAAAGGCGTATTTAGTTTAATATTTATAACATTTCTTACAGAGGAACGAGCGAACTCGTAGACCTTTGTTTTTCCTGATGTCTTATTCCAGTTAGGTTGGTCTGCTATAACAATATTTACTTTATCGTTTTCTCCGATTATGTTTAAGCTTTTGTTAAAATCTTTAGCAAATAATGCGCCAGCATACCTAAAGTAAGTACCTTCTTTAATAAATATTGTATCATTGTCTTTAGATTTCTCTACTGCATATCGAATACTTTTTAATGCTTTTTCTTCACTCAAACCATCGTTACTATCATTTCCATTGATTATATCGACGTAATAAGTTTGTCCCCCAGTTAATTTATTTGTAGTTATATCGTAATTAACACTGAAGTTCCCTTTACCATCTGTCATTATTCTATCTTTAAGTACATGGTCTTTTATTTTAAACTCATTTGGTGTCTTCACAGGAACAGAGTAGTGATTAATTAATTCAGTTTGATTAGTATCATTATTTTGTATGTTTGATTTGTTTAAATTAAGATAAATATTTTTTATCTCACTATCGGTTGCTTTAATTTCACTTCCTTCAAACAATACTGGGTTTTCAATAACCATATTGCTTGAAGCTCCTCTGTTATCAAATCTAATCTCTAAATACTTTCCACTCTTGATTTGTATTCCTACGCCACCATATATATTATTTTCAGCATCTAACAAGTCAAAGTCTGTAGCAGCACCTGTTAATTGACCTTCATCTAAAAATCTGTATTGTACTTTACTCACACTTGCACCTTTTAAAATTTTGGCTACCATTGTAAATGTATTTTCAGTAAAGCTATCAATTTTTACTTTATAAAAAAACCATCCGCCAGGCAATATTGTTATCTTATTATTACCAGAACTCGAATATCTATCGTTTAAACCACTAAAATAACTGTCTCTTGTAATTTCTGCATAATTACTATAACTTATACCTTCTGGGGGCTTATTAAATAAATCTTCTCCCATTTTGTAATTCAGACCTACTAAATTCAAATCATTCAATTCTTTAGAATAAGACTTCAATTGTTCTGTCACATTAGATAATTGTTCTTCTATCTCTTGAGAAGTATCTATATTAATATTGTTGATAGTTTGATATAACTCAAAAAAATTATCATTGACATTCGATAAATTATTTCTATCGAATAAGCTATCAATCGTTCTTCGTGCCATTTAATCACTCCTTATTTATAATAGAATGGGAAATCAAAC
Source organism: Staphylococcus devriesei (assembly GCF_002902625.1). GTDB lineage: Bacteria > Bacillota > Bacilli > Staphylococcales > Staphylococcaceae > Staphylococcus > Staphylococcus devriesei. Next base: position 18,383 of record NZ_PPRG01000070.1, on the reverse strand, counting down.
TGAATATCATCCATTGTCCCACCACTAAATTCAATTTCATTTTTACCAGGTACAATACTAATGTATTTACGATTGGTTTCTCTTAATCTGTTTAGTTGATAACCTACGAACGCTTGCACACCGTCTAAATCAACTGTATTACCAGTTCGAGGTGCATAATATTCAAACGTTTCTCCCGTTGTCTTGTTAGTTAACTTAAATTTACCGTCTGTTACTAAGTGTTTAAGTTTAATTTTTAAAGGCATATTGCGTGGATCTAACGTTACATTGCCACCGTTCCATACCGTGAATTTGTTTTCTGTGAATGTGTATTTTGGATAATCAATATTTAGTCCATCAGCTAAGCCAAACTGTTCAGCAGTTGCCTCAAACCCTTTTGTTTCTATATCTTGCGTTGTGTATTTTGTACGCCAGAAAGGAAGGCCGATTATTGTAACTGGTACTTCCACTGTTGCATACATACTACCTAAAATACGTTCTGTTTTATAACTTGAATCTATAGTCACTTTTAGTACTCTTGTTGGTAAATTGTTTCTACTTACATAGAAGAATGGCTGACTATCTAAAAATGCGTTTATTTCACTTTCTAACAGTAAATAATCATGTTCACCGTGATAATGTCTTAAGAAAAAAGTTAGTGAACAATCACTACGCTCTTTATAATCAAACCCATAGTCTATTGTTCCTGGAATACCTTTAATTGTTTCTGTGTATCTTTCTTTTTCTATTGATGAAACTAAAAAATCCAGCGGTTTTACACCGACTGGAAATTTAAGTTCATTCATATTAGGGTCATAAAGCTTAAAGCCAACTGCCATTATTTATAACCTCCCTAATAAATGAGTTGCTTCATATAAAGCTTGCTCTTTATTGTTATTTCTGTTTATTTCTCGACCATCTAATTCAACTGACCAATCTTTATTGGCAATTGTATCGTTACTTTGAACTAATTTACTCATTAATCCAATAAGCATATCTAACTTTTTCTCTAGTTTACTATTGTCAGATTGACTAGAACTTATTTTAGTACTTGAGAAGTTACTTGGTCGTTTATTACCTGATGTTTTACTGCCTTCGATGTCTTTTGCAGCAAGTGCTAACAATTTCATTGCGTCTGTTCTTCTATTAGGATCAGTAGGAATAATCCATTCAGGATACCCACCTTCTGCAATATTGTACCAACCTGCATTTTTGATTAAGCCACCTGTGGCGTAACCATGACCATGCCCGATAACTCGCAACATTCCTGTTCTACCATAACGTTTTTTGGCGTAATTAATAGCTGCCATAGCATTATCTAAACCGTTCATAATATTACCATGACCTGGTAGTTTGTTTGCTGCGAACGTTGTCGGAACAACTTGTAGTAAACCTCTTGCTCTGTTCGCACCTTCGTTTCCGTCGTGTAATGAAGCGCTTTGTACAGCACCAGCATTACCTCGACTTTCTGATTGAACTTGTCTTATCCAAGCGTTTACATAAGCTGGTGTAGTTGGTAAACCGTTAGCTTTCAATGCTTTAATAATTTCTGGTTTCCACTTACTTGCTGCTCTTGAGCCACCAGATTTACCGCCGCCCATTGACGCGAATTTTTTAGGATCTATTGTATTTCTGTTAGTAATATAATCGTTGATACCTTTTTCAACTTGGTAATGTAAATGTGCGCCAGTAGTCCAATGACCACTGTTACCAGTTTTAGCGAACGGCTCTCCTTGTTTCACCTTTCCTGTTTTTAAAATGTCAGATAAGTGTAAGAACCATTGTGTAAACTTACCGTTTACAAGTCTAGCAACTAAACCGCCGCCATAGTCATGTTTTCTTGAAACAGTACCAGACGTTGGTGCTTTGATAGTTGTACCAGACGGCGTACCATAGTCAATACCGTAATGCCGACCATTACCAAATGGATAGCCTGGAACACGAGCATTTGGTGAATAAGGTGTTGTAATAGGGTACTTGTCAAATGATGATAAGTCAGCCCCTCCACCTTCTTCAAGCCAACCGTCAAATAGATTTTTGATACCATTTTTCAGTTTTTTGTACATAGCTTTCATTAAGCCACCGAGTATATCGCCTTTAACAAAACTGAAATCAACGCCAGCTGCACTTAAAACTTTATCCACTAATTTACCTGGGTTGCTAACATAGTCAAACACATCGCCAATAGCTTTAAATGTACCTTTAGCAATACCTTTTGCAGTATCAAGCGCCTTATCACCCATAGTCATAGCTTTATGTTTGACGCCATTAGCCTTATCACCAACACCGTTAATGATTTGGCCAGCTTTTTTCTTGGTGTTCTTCCACATCGAGCCAATACTAAATTTAGGCAGGGTACCTAAATTGAATCTTGGTTGACTGCTTAACATAGCGTGAGTTTGCGCACCGTTATATACAGTAGAGCCTTTAGGTAATAACGCCGTTGTATCTCTGTTAGGTGTAATTGCCGTTTTACCATTAGGATATCGTATCATTTCATGTCTAAAACCACCTGGTCCATTACCTTTACCTTTATCGCCTACAGTAGCAAATGTATCGCGGTTTAATTTACCATTAGTTACATAGTTTTGTGTATGAGTGCTTTCTGTACCTGTGTGCAGTTTAAGTTTAGGCAATTTATCCATACCAATTTTACCAGCTACCCAATTGACGCCGTCGATAAGTTTATTTAAACCTTTCTTAACTGCATTAACCATACCTGTGATATGCCCTTTAATCTTACCAATGATATTTTTAAGGCCATTTTTCATATTGTTAAATGTACCTCTAACTTTAGACCATAGAGATTTTACAATATTAACAACAGACGATTTGATTTTAGTCCATGTGTTCGTCATGAAATTTTTAACCCTGTTAAAAATAGATTTTGTACCATTCCACAAGGCTGTCCATCTACTTTTCACACCGTTCCACAAGCTTTTGGCTAAACCTACTACTTTGTTTTTTAAAGAACTCCAAAGTTTTACAACCCAATTTTTCAGTCTATTAAATATAGATTTCGTTACACTCCAGAGTGCATTCCAGCGATTTTTCACACCGTTCCACAAAGATTTCACGATACTAATAATTTTATTTTTTAATCCGTTCCACGTTTTTATCGCCCAATTCTTGAGCTTTGAAAAGATAGACTTAGTCGTGTTCCAAAGCGCATTCCAACGCGATTTAACACTATTATATAAAGATTTGGCAACGCTAACTATTTTATTTTTTAAAGAAGTCCATAATTTAATGACCCAATTTTTGAGTTTGTTAAATATGGCTTTCGTAACATTCCATACTGATGTAAACCATTTCTTCACATTGTTATATACTGCTTTCACAGTTTTTGAAATGAAATTTTTAATACTATTAAAAATAAAACGTATAAATTTCAATACAGCACCAAAAATAGAACGCGTTATTGAAAGTATTCTCTTAAAGATAGTACTAATAATAGACCATATAAACTTCAGTACGGTTCCGATTACACTTTTAACACCATTAAACGCCTTACTAATTATACTTTTGAAAAATCCACCAAATATTTTAACAACTTTGAGTATTTTGCCGATAAGCCAAAGTTGGATAAGATTCCATATAAGCGTCAATGCTCCACTGAACACTTGTTTTATACCGTTCCAAACTTGTTTCCATTGTCCTGTAAATAATCCACTGAATATTTTTACGATACCTAATATAATGTCCAAAGCCCCGTTGATAATATTTTTAATATTATTCCAAGTATCAACTACTAAAGTCTTGATTAACGGCCATAAAAATTTCATGACTCCCCAGATAATCTGCATACCTATTTTGACTGCAGGAACAATCACATTCATAAACACCGTTTTTACAACGCCACCTAATTCTTGTAGTATCGGCCATAAAAAGTTTTTAACTTCAGTGAATACTGTAACAATCGTATTCCAGATATTAGTTACAGCCTGCATGATAGTAGCGCCATTTTGATTCCAGAACTGACCTAACTTGAGTCCTATATCCTGACCAAATTGCCAAACGGCATTGAATACATCAATAAATACTTGTCTAATTTGCATTAAAGTTGCCGTTACTTTAATAGCTGTGGCTTTAGGCATAATTTTTGAAAGAATGTCTACAGTAGGTAAAGTGTTTCCTGAAAATAGATTCTTCAACGCATTGAACACTACTTCAGCTGTATTCCAAAGGTTTTTTAATGCATTCACGACCGGATCTATGACTGTATGAACAATATTTCTAAATGTTTCTGATTTTTTATAAGCAACTACAAAAGCTGTACCAATACCAACTATCGCACCTATCACTAGTCCCCACGGTCCTAACATGAAGCTAGCTGCAGACCCTAAACCTTTCATAATCACAGTACCGATACCTAAACCTGCAAAAGCAGTTCTAGCAAGTGCGATTTGTGGTACTAACGCCATTAACGTACCACCTACGGCAGTTAAAACACCTATAAATCCACCTATAGCAGGATGTGCATTAACGATTTTAGCTATAAAACCTGTAATAGCTGTAGTAATCCTTAAAACGATTGCTCCAATTGGCGCCATACCTTTAACTAAACCAACAATGATATTACCGATGTTTTTAAGTAATTGCCATACAACTGGTCCATTCGTTTCTAAGTATTTTAAGAAGTTTTTAAATCCTTCTGTATTTTTAAGGTTGTTGGCCCATTCTTTAAATGATTGTGTCACTCCTTGCATACCTACTAAAACTTTATGAGAATGTCCTGCAAAGGCAGAGAATAGACTTATCATACCACTAAACACATTACCGAATATTTGCCCTACAATTGGTAGGTTAGTCTTAGTATATTGAATAAACTTAGCGATACCTTTATCTGTACTCGTGCTATTTGCCCATGCGTTAAACTTATTCGCTAGACTTTCTATACCTTTACCAGTCCAAGTGAATAGTGGACCAAATTGAGTGAATATATGTGTGATACCGTCGCCAACTTTTTGAGCAGAATTCAATAAATTTTGGAAAATCGGTGGGCCTATATTATTAATCATTTTGAATGCGTTGTTTGCATTTTCAGAGGATGTTACCCAATCACGCATTTTTGCAGAAGCTTGTGCAATTTGGTTTGTGGTTTTAGTAATGAAAGGAATCAATTGTGTTAGGGCATATCTTGCTATATTAATACCGTTAGTCATTGTATTAAAAATAGCTGCTTGATTAGCTCTAACTAAATCTTTCCATTGGTTTTGAAGACCATCTAGCACATATTGATAATTCTTAATTTCTCTAGTTGCTTTTAATTCTCCATCTTCAAGCATTTGAAGTGCTGTAGTTGCTTGTCCACTAAATGCAGTTATTGCTGCAAAAGCAGTACCATAAGCGCCACCTAATCCGATTGCGCCACCTGCTGCTGCAGTTGCTGCGCCACCAATACCAGCAATGGCACTAACGGCACTTCCTGCAATTGGTATGATTGAAGTAATGTTAGCCGCAAGCCCACCAAAACCTATACCGTTAACTACGTAACCTACATTTCTGAAGCTATCGCCGATTTTATCAATCTTACGTTGCGTATCTTCCCAAGCCGTTCCCATACGTGCAAACATACCGCTAAGGCCTGCTGCTTTTCTTTGCTCACGTTCATACTCTTTTAGCTCATCCGTTGTTTCGTCGATACGATTTTGTAAAACGTTATAAGCCGTTGCTTGCTCATAAGCTTCTTTTTCTGCTTTATCTAATTTAGATGGTAATTGTGCAACTTCACGATTTAGACTAGCATATGATTTTTCAGCGTCGTTTGCTTCTTTCCTAGCGACTTCCATTGATTCTTTAGCACTTGCCATTGCTTCTTTGTTAGCATCACTAAATTTCTGTAGCTCATTTTTAGCATTTGCAGTTGCTATTTTAGATTCATTTAAATCATGTTTAGCACTATCAACAGAACGAGATAAATTATTATATTCAGTTTTTGCAGTTGTAAGTTGACGACCTAATGCCTCTAATTCTCTTTCAGATGCGTTACCGGAATCTTTCAACTCATCAAACTTTTGTTGTAAGCTATCCACAGAGCTTTTAGCATTAGTTAATTGAGCTTTTAACGCTCTAAGAGTATTACTGTGTTGTTTTTCAGTATTTTTAGCTTTATCTGCTGCATTAGTGTATTCTTTCAACTCGTTGTTCAACTTGTCATATGAATTTGCTAAGGTCTCATAGCTTTTTTTAGCTTTTTGAGCATTACGTGCAGATTCTTCAAGTTTATCTGACATTGTTTCTTGTGAACGTCTTAATTGGTCTAATTTCTTTTGTGCTTGTTCACTCATTCTACCTTGTTGAGTAAGTTTTTTGTTTAGCCCTTCAATTTCAGTTTCGTACTTTTCTACTGATTTCTCTGCCTTATCAAATGTTGAAAGGTTTTTCTTCATCTCTGCATCTGTTGTCTGTAACTTACGCTTTAAGTTGGCCATCCCTTTATCGATATCTGATGTGTCTAACCCTAAACCTATTGTAAAACCTTCAATTTTATCATGTGCCATTCAATTCACTCTCCTTTCTTTTAGATATAAAAAAAGAGGGGACTTAATTGGCCCCCTCTTGTTGTCTTGGATCCTTACCGGTTATTGCGGCGATAAGGCTCTCGTTTTTGCCGACTTTCTTAGTCTTAGATTTCTTCTTATTGTTCATAATGCGAAGTAATTGATAAATATCTGTATTATCAATCTCAGGCATTTTCCAACCATTTTCCATTAACTCTTTATATAAAGTATCAAGATACTCCGATTGCTTTTCATAAGTGAAATCTTCAGGCTTTAAACGAGAATCGTCTATTTCGTCGTCTTTCCCTCGTCACCTAAAATTCCACCTAATTGTTCCATAGCCACAGATAATATTTCTCGTGCATCAATTCCATCTTCAAACTCTTCTGCAGTAAATTGACTATCATATAAATCATTAGCAATGAAGCTGTATAATTTATCTAATAAGTCATCATCAAATTCTCCACCGTTTTGCTCTAATTTTTGGAACTCTTTACCTAAGTTAAAACCTTTACGTGCCACACTACCTTTAATAAATGCAGGTGCATGGAATTTTTTTACTTCACCATTTTCATCTTGTAATTCAACAAATTTTTTAACTGCCATTTTTATTTCTCCTTTTCATCGGGTTTTAATTTCGACCGAATAATTAATTTTATATTTTTGTATACAAAAACAGGCGACCGGTTAAAGTCGCCCCATAAGCTAAATTTCTTTAGAAGTTACATTGATAGTAGCTTGTGCATAAACTTTACGACGTGAAGCGCTTCCTACAGCTATTCTAGCTTCGCCTTCCGAAATCCCAGTTACTAATCCTGTATTTTCATCAACAGTTGCAATGTCTGTATTACTCGATTCAAATGTAACATCATCTGAATCAATCGCATCTTCAGGACTTACAGTAGCTCTTAATTGAACTGTACTATCGACTTTTACATCTGCAGAAGATGGCTCGATAGTTACTTTTACACCTTCTGCATTATTAAAAGAACCTGTTTGTACAGTTTCGAAACCTTTACCAAAAATTGATTGGAATACGGCGTCACGACCTTCAGTAGAACCTTTTTCATCGTAAGCCATCATTACTGCCAATTCTTCATTGAACCCGTCAACATGACGTTCCATAAATTGACCTTCGATTTCGTCTGAACCAAATTCTACACCATCTTCTTTTGTTTGACCTTCTTTGTTTGGTCGAGTGAATACTCCTTTAGAAAGTCCGAACCACTCAGTTGAACCGTCTTCCATCGTACGTGGAATTGCAACCGCAGTATAAGTAATACCTGAAGATTTACCGAAGCCATAAACATTTTGTGCTGATTCATGTTCGATTAAACCTAATAAATCTTTTTGAACATCAATCGGCAATTTGTGGAATGTTAATGATAATTGTGTTTCACCTGCTGATTTTGCAATCTCAGCTACTTTGTTTGAACCATATGCTTTTTCTAATTCTTCACCGAATTCAATTGATAATTCTTGCACGTAATCAACTTCTTTTACACCTGAAGTTGTTACGTTTGCACCGTCTTCACTTTGAATCACGGCATAATATAATTTACCTAAACCTGTTGCAGCATTATATCTACCCATTTATAATTCCTCCTTATTTTTGCGCATAATAATAGCCCTCCATTACTCATGGAAGGCTAGTCAATATGTCTTAATTCATCAATTGTGTATGGATTGCCGATGTAGCGTCGAGCATCCATATATATTCTTATATCGGGATCATATTCATCGATTCCATCTCGTTGTCTGAAACCAATGGACCACATCGTTTTACGTATTTCTTCTTGGATTAGTTTAACCACATCGTATTGTGGCCCTCTGACATCGATTTGATACAAGTATTCTGTAGTCAATGAAACGTCACTTGCATATGTTGATGGTTGTGGTGCAGCAAGTGGTGTTATTAAAATGTACGGTCCAGTTGTATCGGCAGTTTCATCATAATGATAGGCACGTATGCGACCTTTACAATGCTGAGCAATTGTTGCGTTTTTTAATAAATGTTTTTTTAAGGTTTTCAACATATCAAACATTATAAGTCACCTGCCATAGATTGTTTTATGATTTCTTGATACGGCTTTTGAGTTGTGAACATTGTTCTAGCAATAGCGCCTTTACCTCGAGGTGTAGGATTTTTAACCGTTCCCCATTCGTTAAGATGAATGATGGCGTAACGACTCATTGGTCCTTGCCAGTAAACCTTAACCATTCGTGTCTTACCGTGAATATAATAAGGGTCGGTCACTTCGATTTCTTCAATACTAGCTCCAGTATCTCTAAACACTTCAAAATTCGTCTTTAAGACACTTACAAAGTATTTAGAACCTCGTCTTAAGGCTTTATCTTGTGCTTTTAACATTTTTGTTTCGCCGTATTGTTCGCCGATTTTACGTAACATTTGGTGAACACCTTTAACTTCTACACTCATTGTTTTATTTTTCCAATAACTTTTAAATTACGGTGATAATCTGTGTCGTCAAAAGTTTCAACTATATTAAATTTCTGGTCCTTGTAGCGAGGTAATGCTATTTCAAAATACATATCATCCGTAATTTCTTTATCCATTGGATACCACGTTACCATCGTTATGCTTGCTTCTTTATCTGTCATATCCAAATCCTTTTGTGAAGGAGGATACACATTTGCAAAACACTTATATACTTCCTCATCCACAGTTTCACCAGGAAGAAAATCATCAGACGGTATAGCTTTATAAAAAATGACTGGCGTCCTCATTTCTCCACCAGTCACAAAATCTTTACGTGATTGCACCATCGTCTGACACCTCCATATTTAAAATTTGGAATTGAACAATACTAGATAAAAAGTTGTTGTGAAACTCTTCTAATTTGTCATTAAGGACGTAACGTGTGCGTTCAAACACTAATTCACGACCTAACGAGCTCTCATCCATTTCGAATTGACCACATTTAGCTTGAATGTCTTCATATGACATTTCTAAATCATGTCTGAGTCTTTCATCCTCAAAATCATAAAAAATACGATTTCTTGATTTGAATTTATTTACATGTTCATCTGTAATCATTCAAATCACTTCTTTTCTCTAACTCTTTCAAGAAAAGGACCGTCAAACCCTTTTTCAAAAAGTGTCTTTTCAACTTCTTCAGAGCGTTTAATGGTCATTTCAACCTCATCATTTTCATTTAACTTTCTATTAAGTTCAATATCTGTATAAGGTTTTAAAACTTTAAATTTAGCCATCGGATAACCTCCTATGCTGATGGTTCATCTTCTGAATCACTGTCATCAGAAACGTCCTCTGGTTTTGGTGCGCCAAATGCTGAGAAATCAACATCGTAAACAAATGATGTTTTATTATCATCGGGCTCAGCATACAAGAACTGTTTCGCTGTATATAAATCCATGTCTTCTAAAGCTAAAGTTTGGTCGAATGTACGCAAGATAACTTCACTACCCGCATAAAAATGATAACGTGTTTTATCAAAAGCCACTGCTTTTCCTTGTGGTACAAATTCAGATTGTTCGAAAGTCACATTAAACGGAATAGGGCTTGCATATTGACCATTAGGCATCGGAATTGTAAACGCGATTTTCGCGTAAATATAATCTGCTGGGTTTAATACGACGACTACGTTATTTGTAACATTTGCTCCTTTAGAACGTTTAACATTACCTTCTTTGTCGTAATATTCTTTAATAGATAAATTTTTAATCACCATACCGATTTCAGCAATTGACTTTTTAGGGTCAGATAAAGTTAAAGTACCCGCAACCGTTTTATCTGATACAGCATTGTTTGTACGGTTAATCTCTTTCATTAATCCTACAGGTTCGTTACGCGCTGCACCTTGCCCGTTAATTGCTGTTTTTTCGATAGCAACTGCGAAAGCTTCTTTAATTTGAGTGCGTACATAACGATCAACCCATTGTACACCTGCATCTTTTAAATCTTTAGGCACTACTACAAAACAAGTGGCTTTACCTAATGTTACATCTTGTTCGAAGAATGTAGCTTCCAATTGGCCACGGATTTCATCAAAGATTTTACCCCATACAACTTGCCCTTCAGGAACAGAACGAATAACACGTGCTTTTAGTCCGGTACGTTGAATATTAATATGTTTAAGCAATGGTTTTTCTGTTTCAATATCATCGAAAATACGATCAACGATTGTTTCCGGTAATAGTTCTGTGTCTTTCCATTTAGTATCAGTATTCACATGGTCTTCTGAAACTAATGCGTTATAAAATTTCTTTTCTTCGTTAGTTAAACGGTTAACATTACGCGCGTTTAATACCGCATTATCTCCTTGTTCTTGTCTCATATCCTTACGAATAGCGTTTGCTAATTCTTCTGAATAAGCATTCATGTATTCTGTATATTTTTCTTTTACTTCTTCGTCAGAAGCATTTGAACCCATATTCGAAAACTCTTGTAACAATTGTTTTGAGTTTTCGAAGTCTTGATTGTTTTCTAGATTAATTGCCATGATTATTGGCCTCCTTATTATTTGATATTCATATTAAATAAACGTGCAAAACTATTTTCTGCAGGTTTACCTTCCGTTTGTTTTTCTGATTCATTAGAATCTTTGTTGTTTGCTTTTTTAACTTCCGCCAAGATTTCTTCAAGTTTATCCATTACATCTTCAGCTGTGATGTCACTTGATTCTTTTGGTTGTCCAGGTTGTTGTGGATCTTCGTTACGGTATCTAGCCATGAATTTGTCACCTCCCAAAATTGTTGATGTCGTTGCAGCTGCAACTCTTGAATTTTCAGTGATATTGTCAATTAAACCTAACTTTTTAGCTTCTTTAGCTGTTAGCCATGTTTCTTCATCCATGTATTCTTGAAGAATCGCATGGTCGATGTCAGGATTTTTATCGACATAACTATTAAATACAACACTGTTAATGCGTTCTAAATCTTCGGCTTGCTTTTTGAAACTTCTAGCATCACCTTCACCTATTGTCCAAGCGTTGTGCACCATTAACATAGCGTTACCCGGCATGTTGATAGTATCTCCTGCCATTGCAATCACAGAGGCAATACTTGCAGCAAGACCATCCACATTGACAGTGATATGCGCATCAAAACGTCTAAGCATGTTGTATATAGTTACGCCACTAAACACATCTCCGCCGTTACTGTTGATATTAACGATGACCTCATCAACATCTCCCATAGCTTTTAATTGATCACGCACAGTTTGTGGACTAATCGTCATCCCTTCAATTGTTACGCTATCAATTAAGCCGTAAATATCTATTTCGTTATTCGCCATTTATATCACCTCCTTCACTACCTGTAGTTTCTTCATCCACAGTTTGATAGTTTTTAGTGATAATAAATTTCTGCATTTCTTCACTTCCGATTGGTTCAAAGCCTGTAAGCACTCTAATTTCATCTCTATTGAAAGAACCACTTGCGATGAGCTTATCTATTGCTTCACTCACTTCAAGTGGTCCTTTTTGGTCAATGCTTATTGCCTTGATTCGTTTACCTTCTTTATATCCACGTTCACTGAATAGTTTCGCATTTAATTCATCAGTGATTTTCTCAATAATTGGCTTAATACAGAACTTCATATAGTTATCAGTCATTGCTTCAATGTCTGCTGTATCTCCATTAATCAATCCAACTGGAATGCCTAAGTTTCTTGCTACATAACTTAGTAATTGGTTAGGAACCTTAGCCATATCTTCTATTTGCGATGACGTTTTGGCACCATTATTGCTCGAATGTTCCTTATATTCATAACCTTTTTGGAGTGGGAGAATAGCGATATCATTTTTATCAAATGACTCATAAGCTTTATTAATAAAGGACTGCATCTTTTGCTGAGACTCTTCCTTCATTGAGACACTTGTATCCATAGCTAATGTTGCCCTAATCTGATTATTCATTAAATTAGACTTAATCATTCGTCCGAAGATATCGCCATAATCACTGAATAAACCCATAAGCATATTTGTAATGGATTCATTGTTGTATTCAAGATAAATAACTTCACTCATTCTGAATGAGCGTTCATATTCAAAATCACCAATCATTATATGGTCAAAAATATCATCATATAATGCATATTCCTCTCTAACAAAGTCATCTGCAACGATTAAATCTTTGCTATCTGTAACTACAATCAGAACTTCGTTATCATAAATGAGCTTACGAATTACTTTTTGCCAAAACGTTGCAGCACTTTCATCTGTATTAGGTCGAACATTCAACTTATAGTGTGTGGTCGAAGATGTATCTTTACTTTCACTATCGATAATTTCAAATTTTGTTTGACTAATCGTTCTAGCAATATGATTTATACATGTATCTAAAGCCCATTTTTTTATGTAAGCTTTTTGGGACGTTTCATGTAATAACTCAAAATCATAACTAAACTCAATTGCCTCGTTTCTACCCATAATTCTATCGAATATACTCAAAATCTCACCTCCTAACCTCTAAAAGTTGATATCTGCCATGATAAAGGGTTGATCATACTCAAGAATTTCATCTGCTCTATATAGTGCATGGAGCATTGCATGAAATCCATCTGTTTTACGTCTAACTTCATCTTTCTTAATATATTTCTTGCTTCCGTCGGGTTGCATCTTAACCGCTACGTTGTTTGTAAACCATCGCATTAATGGATTGTCCCCAAAGGTAATTTGTTTCTTAGCAAACATGGTGTCAATCCTAGGCGCAAGCAAACCATGTATCGCAGTTGGATTTTTAATAACTTCTAACGGAATACCTGCTTCTTCAAATGGTCGTCTTACAATATCTGTTCTGAAATTATCTGATATTACTTTAGTTAGATGATATTTACTTTGTTGTTGAATAAACCAATTAACGATATAAGAAATATCAATTACATCATCATCTACAATTGTGAGTAGTCCGTCATCTGCCCATTGTTCAATCGGTGGTTCAAGATGCGTCGTTTCCAAAAACTCACGTCTGATAAACGAATGTGTTATCCAATAATACTCGTCATTATCTCTAAACAATAAACCTACACTGGCGAAGTCTCTAACTAACGCATAGTCAAGACCACCAATGCAGGCTTTATTTTCTAGATTTGGAATTGGTTTATTTGTAGCTAAAATCTCTTCCCACGGTGCTACAACTTTTTCTTCATCAACTTCAGGTAAATTCATTCGTTTAGTCATGAATTCTGGCTTGTTTGAACGGTTAATGTGCAGCACGTTATATTCTTCTTTTATCTTACGCTTTAAGTTGCGTGCATATCCTGTAAGTGGAGGGTGTAACATAGGATTTGATTTTTCCCACATCTTTTCGTCGTCTACTTCTTTAGAATCATCAAGCTTACAATAAAATGGAAATATACGGTCGTTAGGGTTATTACGTTTTAAAACTTCGGTAATTCGTTCTTTCATTTGGTCCATAAAGCCTTCACGTACAAATCCGTCTGTAGAGATATAAAACGTTCTATCGTGAATTACCTTACCTAAACCACCACGCTTGACGTTAACCATATCCGCTGTTTCATAAATAGCAATCTCATCAAAGATTACACAACCTTCACGACCACCATCTTTAGTTTTAGTATTAGAAGTGTTATATCTAATAATTGAACCAGTAGAACGGTTTTTGATTTCCGTTTTACTTACTTCATAAGGTGCTTTAGGTCGTTCTCCTGTTTTATTACGTTTATGATCTAATAAAACATCATATATTTCATTGAATGATGTTTTTGCTTGTTCTTCACTATTCGCAACAATTGAAATATCATATTTTTTAATACCATGTATAGGAGTAGTGAAAAAATCACTTATCGCACTGATAAAACCATTCTTACCTGCACCTCGTCCCATGAATAAAGCAAATTCTGTGAAATATGGTGTATCTTCAACATCATCTATCAAGAATAAGAAAGCAATGATAAAGCGTTGAAATGGTTGAGTTGGAAAATACCATTTCTCAATAAACTTTATACACTTTTCTATTTTTTCTTCTTCAAAATGAACATTTGGAAGAGTGAGTACATCATTTTCAAGATACTCAATCAAATCAATTCGTTCTTGATTAAAGACTATCTTGCCATCACGCCATTGTTGAATGTATTCATCAACATATTTGTTTCTGATCATACATAATCATCAACAGGTTCATCTGTTTCAACTGCCTTATTTTCTTTAGGCAATAAGTCGGTAAGTTGCTTAATCACACGTTGGTATGATTGGTCACGTGTATTGTATAAACGAGCAACAGGTCGCTCACGTTCATATGATGGTAAGTTTTGTGATTGTTGAAACATGGTGTATTCGCCATTTTCTTGAATGTCTTTCCACATATAATCGAGCATGACACGTAATCTTGCTGCTTGTATAATTAAACCTTCAACAACTTTCAGCTTTTCTGATGGAATATCTTTGTAAATTTCTTCTAATCGCTTACGTTCTTTAATTACATTCTTATCATTGTCACTTACTTTCACAAAATCACTCCTTTCTTCATGTAGAGGTGGGGGTATAGGTTATATGTGTAATTTTTTTAAAAAGTTGCGAAGTCGAGCCCACCCGCCGTTCTCCCGTTTGGTCAAAAATGGTTAAATGGTTTCGACCGGGGGTGTGATTTTACCATTTTTCATCGTTCCATTTCTTTTGCGGTTTAAATTGATTGCCACCGCACTGAAATCTTTTGTGTCGTTTATTATGACAAGCCTTACACAATGTTCTTAGGTTATCAGGATCTAATTTTAAATCTGGTCTATCTTGCAATTCTTCAATATGGTCAACTTCCAAGTCTTCAGTAGTGACTTTCCCTTCTTCTTTACACCAACAGCATTCATAATTATCACGCTTTAGAACCTGTTGTCTTACATCTTCCCATGCCTTACTGTTATAAAATTGTTTACGTGTCTTGTAGTCATTCATATTTTAACTCCATAATAAAAGACACACCACTAAGTGATGTGCCTGTGTATTCATATCGCGTTAACTCAAGTATATATAATTAAATAAACTATTTATAATAGTGTGTCATGTGTGGCATATGTGACATTTGTCCCATCAAGTTTGAGACTTCATATATATATTCACAATGACATCTAGCTTTCTATATATTTCTTTTCTATCTACTCTCATTAACATGGCAATAGTATTTATCTTCTCGCCTTGTTTAAGTAGTTGAAGTATATGATAGTTCTTATCATTGGTTATCTTACCTTCATGCTCATCAATGAATGATACCTTCTCTATTAACTCCTGTGTTTTACGTCTATCCTTATCATTGCGTATCACTCTTACTAATACCTTATCGCCTGTACCACCTTTAGCTTTAGGCATAGCTGATTCAATACCGTACTGTCCGATTGATGTACTATCATACTCATATACTTGATGATCAATTAATCGTCTCATCCAATGATAATCCATTATAAGTTGTTTCACTTCCGTTGG
This sequence comes from Staphylococcus devriesei, assembly GCF_002902625.1. GTDB lineage: Bacteria > Bacillota > Bacilli > Staphylococcales > Staphylococcaceae > Staphylococcus > Staphylococcus devriesei. The sequence goes on along the minus strand of NZ_PPRG01000070.1, from coordinate 2,485 downwards.
TGTGTACAAGTGATTACCTCCAGTTAATTAAACTGTTTCTTCGCTCTCTCAATCTCACGTTTAATATCTTCTATATCACTTTCTCTTACAAACTTACTAAAGAGATATACGTTGGTGTACTTCAACGCATCTAATTCATTTCGCAACATAGAGTTACTACCTAATGTAATCAGTAATGCTATTGCGAGAATTATTGATATTGTTATCCACATAAACTTAGTCCTCCTCAAGATATGTGTTAAGCGTCAATACTTTAAATCCATAAGCATACGCTATATCATCTGCTTTTCTAAAGTCTGAAAATCTTTTAGCTTCATCTGCGTATTGTGTAACCTTTAAAACAGTATTTAATATTCCAACACTACCATGCACCTCAACTTCTTCTTCATAGTAGTTACCGTCTTTAGTTTCAATTACATATTCTTGATTGATTAATTTACTCATTACTCGCTCACCTCCGCATTTAAATGGATATGATCGTCTTGCATGAAGTCTTGTGGCACGTCCACATCATCATTCGCTTGTACCTTAATAAGTATCTGATTTGTAATATATTTACCTAACTCATACATAGCGATTGTGAACCATGTTTTTAGTATGCGTTTAATCATTGTTATCCTCCTCAAACTTTTCAAGCGCTTCTTTCTTACTCTCTGCCTCCACAATAGAGAGAGTTTCATTACTACGTGGTTTCTCAACATCTGTGTGAATGCGACCTGTGCTATCTTTGAATTGGCGTATTAGGTATTGTGTCACGGTATCACTCCTTACGAAACATTTTAATTTTATCTATAAACATAAATGCTAATAACACTATCAAGGTATGTAACAAATGATATTTAAGTGCCAACCCTGTAGTTGTAATAACAATGAATAACAATATTATTTTATAAATAGCTTCATGCTTTGCTTTATCAGTCTCCATGTATCTATCAAACACTACACTAAAAACCCCGTATGCAAGCCCTATAAAAATTAAGATGTAAAAGACTTCGTTCACTTCCCCAGCACCTCCTTTACTCTTTCTTTTTAAATTTCAAAGTCACTACATCTCTAAAATGCTGATTTCTTGTATGAGTTTCTGAAAGTTTATAATTAGTTATCATTTCAATAACTTCATAATCTACTAGGTTCAGATGAGATATATGAATATTAGTTTCATCTTTACCGTTAAATAATCTTCTCAATATTTTAATTGTTGGTTGTTCAAAGTCTTTCACTTCTTCAACACCTCTTTTACTTTTTCTAATATGTCCTTTTTACACGTAGCCTTTATCTTTGTCTGCTGTTCCATCTTGCCTTGCATGATTTCGCTCCATTTTCTTTTTATAAGCTGAGATGAGTTGGTCGATAGTGTATAACTGTTCGGCTATTTTAAATACAATTATTAACCCTCTAATAGGAGTAAAGTCCTCATCTTCAAACTCATACATCATGTCATAAATCATTTCTTGGTTAATGAAATAGGATTTTTCTAAAAAGTTTTCCAGTTCCCAACTTTCAAAGAACAATTGGATATCATATTCATCGAATTTGCGTTGATTAGCAATACTCAACCCAAACGCCAACATATCCGCTAATTCATCTAGTTGCACATCTAATGGCTTGCCTGGTTTCTTCTTCCAGTTTTTGAATGTTTCTAATGTGTTAAACCATTCAAAGAATTCAACCACATACGCAATCTTGCTATCCTGTAAATTAAGTGTTGGAATTCTATCGTCGAATTCCTTTTGTATTTGTAGTAATTCTTGTAATTGATAAACTGTTAATGTGTTCATTTATTGTTCCTCCTCATTCGGATAAAATTTAATAAACATTTTATTCCCATGTTTATCTCTAGCTACCAATTCTTCGTATTCATCGTGTGATACATATTTTTCAATTACGCAATTTTGCAACATCTGCATCATTTGCATATGTTTTTCAGGTTTCATCACTACCACGCTCCAAATTATTAATAACTATGTTAGTTACTATGTTGTTCATATTTTTTATTACATCGTTATTTTCAGATAATACAGTTACTGCTATCTCATCAAACGCCTCTGCCTTACGTTTAATATCTGCAATATCATTGATGAGTTCGTCGTAATTTTTAATCCAATCTTTACATGTGTTGAAGCAAACCTCCGAATTCACTTTTAAATCTGTATTTTCATTTCTTAGTTCTGCGATTATTCCGTTAAATTTATTTTCTTTATTTTTTAGTATTTCTATATCTTTCAACAATTCGTCGTAGCTTTCCTGAGATAATTTAACTTCTGCCATTCCTTACACACTCCCTGTTCCTTTTAATATCGTTCTCACTTACCAACATCGTCACTCTACTTCCTGCTACCTTAACCACAAAGCCTTTGATACCTAACTCACGTAACTCATGTTGTATCTGTGTAGGTGTCTTGGCATTAGTTTTATATTTGTACCGTTGATGTACTGTGTTATCGAGTTGCATTGTTCAGTACTTCCATAAATCTATCTGCGTACT
>NZ_PPRG01000007.1 GCF_002902625.1 Staphylococcus devriesei | reverse complement strand
AGATGTGTATAAGAGACAGACCATATACTGGAAATCTAAGAAGAAAATTTAGAGCTCTTCGCTTTACCGTAAAGAATCCTCTATTTATATATTTGTTATTGAGCGCTTGTTCCAGAAGTTACTCAACAATCTTTCCTTTATAGAGGTTCTATATAATTCATTTTCAAACTATGTTAAACTCTATATGTAATTTTATTTTTTATATTCAAAAAATATAGGGGTATTGATATGAAAAGATTTTTCGCAATATTAATAACAAGTGCTTTATTACTTTCAGCTTGTTCACATGAGAACAGCGGTGACAACGGGGATAAGACTAACAATGAAAACAACACAACAGATAGTAATCATTCAAAAAACAGTGATAGTAATCAAAAGAAGTATAAAAAGGTCGTTAAGGATGGTCGCACATATATAGACGGTATTTTAATTGTAAATAAAGAAATCAGTTTGCCTTCAAGTTATAATCCTGGCGAGGAATCTGAATCACAACAAGCATTACAACAATTATTTAGTGACGCACAACAAGACGGAATCAACTTATATAAAATTAGTGGATTTAGAAGTTATCCTACGCAAGTTCAATTGTATAATAATTACGTGGAGCGAGATGGTAAAGAAGCAGCAGATAAGTATAGTGCGCGTCCAGGCTATTCCGAACATCAAACAGGACTTACATATGATGTCGGTGGCGTAAATTCAGATAAAAATCTTTATGCCAGTTTTGGCGAAACAAAAGAAGGACAATGGATTGCAAAAAATGCACATAAATATGGATTTATTGTACGCTACCCTAAAGGCAAAGAAAGCATTACAGGATATCAATACGAACCATGGCATCTACGTTATTTAGGAAAAGATATAGCAACAGATGTTTATCATTCCGATAAAACGTTAGAAGAATACGTAGGTTTGAAATAATAAACACAAAAAACCACCCATGCACTGGGTGGTTTTTATACGTTGTTCTATCTAATTAATAAAGAATTTATCAACTATTTTTTTCGCTGACTGACCAGATTCAAAAGTACAAAAACGATTATAAAATTGATTGTACTTACCTTCGTATTGTTTTTCGATGTTATCAATATTTTTAATTGCTTCTATCAATTCTCTGTTTTCTTTAATTAGTGGACCTGGTGCTTCTTTTTCAAAATCAAAATAAAATCCTCTTAATTGTTCTTTATAATACTCTAAATCATAAGTAAAGAATAATAGTGGCTTTCTAGTATTAGCAAAATCAAACATTACAGATGAATAATCAGTTATACAAATATCAGAAATTAAGTACAAGTCACTTATTTCATTGTAACTTTCTCCATTTATAACAAAGTCACTTACTGATTTTTCCAGTTTTAAAGCATTACTAATAATGATGTGTGGACGTATAATTAGAATATATTCATTAGCAAAGTTTTCTTTAAATTTTTGTAGATCTATTTTTAAATTAATAACATGCTTTTTAGCTTTATTAATTTCATCATCTCTAAAAGTCGGGGCATACAAGATAACTTTGCGATTATCATGAATCCCTAATTTTTGTTTAATTAATTTTCTTTTTTCTTCTAGAGCATCTTTATCATTGCTATAAAATACATCGTTTCTAGGGTATCCAACTTCTAGTATTTCTTTTTTAAAATCAAAAGCTGATTTAAAACATTCGCTAGCATACGGACTTGGTGAAATAAGATAATCCCAATATTTAATTGCATGATTTACTCTAAATTTATAATCTTCACTTCTACCTTCGAAGGAATCAACATCATTTAACATTTTTTTCAATGGTGTGCCATGCCAAGTTTGAATGTATATCGTGTCTTTAGATTTAGTAATATAATGTGGGAAATTTTGATTATTTATCCAATATTTAGCTATAGATAAATAATAATAGTATTCAGGTGATAATCGTTTTACTGAAATTACATTTGGGTCGTTAAATGGATACTGTTTATTAGTAACCCATACAATTTTATATTTATTAGTATGTTTTTTAATCTCATCATATATAATTTTAGGGCTATCACTTACCGATTTACCGATTTACCGATATTACTTTCAATTACAATTAAATCTTTTTTTACTGGAGTAAATTTAGTTATAACTGTATTGAATTTATCCATTACTTTAAAATAACGTTTATCTTTTCTAAAACGATTAGTCATATGTTGAGTTAGAATATTATACTTAATCTTGCTTTTAATCTTATTTTTACTTTTATATTTTAATACTTCTTCGAAAATCCTTTTAGAATTTTCTTCATCTCTATATTTAATAAATTGATCGGCCTTGCTTTTAATTGAGCTACTAATGCCATAATTGTTAGCTTCTAATCGAACAAGCTCTTTTTCTATTTCTTCTTGAGAATTCACGATGATGCCTGGTAATTCTTTCTCTATATCTATATGTGATGGCTCTTTCCCTAAAAATCTTTCTTTATCGAATTGATAGTAAATTACCGGTTTATTTAAAAAACTAAAATCAAAAGCTACACTTGAATAGTCTGTAATCATTAATTGACTTTCTTTAATTAACTTTTGAACATCTACATCTCCTTGTTTAATAATTGTAACGTAAGATGGGACATCAAAATATTGAATAAACGGTTGCATATTAGGATGCAAGCAAAAGATAATTTTAGTGCCTTTTTCAGCAATTTCTTTTAATTTAGGACTATATAGTAAAAGATTCATTCTTTCTAAATACTCTGAAACTTTTAACTGTTCTAAGTTTGTTAACCAGTCTCTCCAAGTTGGTATAATTAAAATTTGTTTCTTAACTTCTACATTAGGCTTAAACAATTCGTCAAAGCGTAATAAACCAGTTACTTTAACTTGGTTGTCATCAAATTTTAAATCTTTTACTACAATTTCTTTTTCTCTATTTGAACTAGTAATAAGTAAATCTACATTGAAATCTTTTAATTGGTTACCATTAATATTCGTCAAATTTTTAGTGCCTAATACACCATGTTGTAAAAATACTTTAGTCGCTTTTATTTTACGCGTATAAATTTTACTGTTAGTTGGATATAATAGCTCAGGATGATGTGTCGTACATATATAATCTGCTTTTAGCATAATCTCAAAATGCTCTGGAGATTTATAAAATATAACGTTACCAAAAGGTAAGACATTTTTGGCTTCTTTTGAATCTTTTTCAATGATATAATATGCTGGAATTTCTGGATGGTGAGTGCGCATATATTTAAAGAAATGAAATCCATTATCTTGCGCCTTATATGATTTTTCCCCAATGATCCATATCTTGTTAGCTCTATTTTTTATCATGTATTTTATATTCAATTTTTTTACACTTTCAATATATGATAAATAGCTATCTAAACTATATCTATTTATTCTAAAGGATAAATTTCTTCCTTTCATTGTTAAATAAGGTGTAATAGACACTACTTCATTATGAAAATCAGTGATAATTTCTCCCTTAAGAAACCATTCAGCTGCAACCCTTGGGTTTCCAAGTTTGATGTGTATAGAATCTAATGTTTCTTTTACTTTTACATCTAAATATATATCAATAACGTCACCATTATTAAAAGGATACTTAATGAAATTTATTAATTCATCGTAAATATCGATTGAGAAATTATACTTAGCGCTATCTTTAGTATTACCAACATATTTAGGGAGTAATTTAATTGATTTCTCTCGTTCTGTAAATCGAGTTTTTATTAAAATATTACAATATTCTAATCTCGAATTTAAAATTGAAAATTGGCCCTCTATTAAAGCCTCATGATTATTTATTTTAATATTATCTATATGTCTTCTAGAAAAATATATTTTATTTGGAGTGTACTCATTCATAGAAAGATGCAAATATCCATTTTTTGTTATATATGGATGTATCCTCATGTTTTCATTTGTTACTTTAGACAAACTATAAACTTTAGTGTTATTATCTATTTTCAAATTTTTTTGTGTAGTTAAAATTGGCCCTTCTTCTTCTACCACAATATAAATTTTTTTAGTTTCGTATTTATTAAAACGAGAGGCTACTGTTTTTAAATCAATTTCAAAATGAAAATCTCCATCTTTATTCTCATATTTAATTGAATCAAATTCATTTTTTACGTAAACCTTAGTAATATTCTTTTGACTTCCTTTAAAATCAATATGTATTATTGAGCCTTTTTGTCTTATAATCTGCAAGATTTCTCCTCCATTATACTTATAAATCTATATTAATCACCAACACTATTTGAGTTACATCAAATATTATATTATAATTTATAAAAAAAATAAATAATTGGAGGCAGGTATATGTTTCGAAACCTTATTTTTCGATTATAATTACAACATACAATAATATTAATACAATTAAAAAAACACTGGATTCTGTGGTTAACCAAACATTGAATAACGATAAATATGAAATTATTGTAATTGATGATCAATCCACTGACGGTACTATGGAAATATTAAGCGCTTACAATGAAAGTAATCTTAAAATTTATCAATTAGATGAAAACAGCGGAGGTCCGTCTCAACCAAGAAATAAAGGTATAAGAGAGAGTAACGGTGATTATATCTATTTTTTAGACGGGGACGATTGGTTAGATTTAAATGTACTCGAAACTATTTCATTAAATTATTTACATTTAGATAGCGACATTATCATTAGTAAAGTAATAAAAGATAATGACGGAAAGCAATCTATTCATGCTAAATTTATGACTATAAAAGAAAACTACAATGTTAACGGTAATGATATACCATATTTGTATTATTATTTAGGTCCTAGTGGGAAATTTATTAAAAGGGAATTAATTTTTAAAAATAATATTTCGTTTCCACTCCACATAACTTGCATTTCGGAGAAGATAAAATATTTTTCATGAATGTCTTTTCTTTGGCTAATTCAGTCACTACAATTTCCGCAATCTCTACATATATAAATAGATCTCCGAATAATATTTCATTGGTTAAAAAGTCCAATTTTTTAACTAAAAGATATAGCGATTATATTCTTTTTAAAAATACTTTGGATATAGCTAAAACAAAATTTAGAAATAAATTTTTATTACGTATTTTAGAATACGATCTATTAAAT
>NZ_PPRG01000069.1 GCF_002902625.1 Staphylococcus devriesei | reverse complement strand
TTTCATATGAGTTATGAAAATGCTTGTGATGTGATCTGTGTACATGAGGATAAAGTTAACAATGCTTTAAGTTTTTTAGAAGATGATAAATCTAAGAAATTACTTAACATTTTAGAAAAGATTTGTGATGAGAAGAAATTGAAAATTATATTATCTTTGATTAAAGAAGAAGAGTTGTGTGTTTGTGATATTTCTTTGATATTGAAAATGAGTGTTGCTTCAACTTCACATCATTTAAGACTTTTATATAAAAATGAGGTGCTTGATTTTTATAAAGATGGAAAGATGGCATATTATTTTATTAAAGATGATGAAATAAGAGAGTTTTTCTCTAAAAATCAGAAGGGTTTTTGAAACGAGTGAAACGAGTTTCTTCTTGTCTTGATACTATATAGAAATAATGCAAAAATGAAAAATAATGTAAGTATGACGTGAAAAATTTTTATTTATAAAAAGTAAGCGTCTTCTATTTATATGTAGAGCCTTTTATAAGATAATAAATTCAGCTACTAATATTTACTACTCAAAACCGAGTATCCTTTAAAATGACTGTATCCTTTGGGTGCAGTCTTTTTATTTATAACTTGTCAAAACTTTACATTTCATACAATCACAAACGGACTTAAAAGTACGCTTATAACCAGTACCTTAAAATAGGGAAGTGGTTTAACCAGTCCAAATATGGATTGGTTAAATGTGTCCATAAGTGGACATATTAGCACATTGTTTAATATCCCCAAATTTGAGGATATTAGTTTATCACTCAGCCCAAATGTGGATTGAGTAAAGATATTCTCTAGGCTCAAATATGAGCTGAGTAATAGAACTGAATAGCTAACTTATTTAACCGGATCAAATGTGAGCGTATTAATAAGTCGATATGTTGGTACGTTCCAACATCTTAACCAGCTCAAAACTGAGCTCGTTAATACAGCCGAAATGTTGGCCGTATTCAATTAATCATTGATATATCACAATGATAAATCAGAAAACGACAATATCCGTTCTCTAAATTCTGAAAAGCCAAATGTAGATTGTCTGAATATATAGTTAGAAGACCGAAATATCGGTTCTCTAATAAGCAGAGTACTAAAAAGGTACTTTAGATAATATAAATATAGATTGTTTAACTAATATATGTATCTAAAATGAATACGCACCATGCGCACGTATGATGTACTATCTCACGGCGCAGATTTGCGCAGTGAAATTCATTGTCCAAATGTGGACAGTGATATACATAAAATTACATATCTAGCATTTTCAACTGCCATAAAAAAGGGTAGTCTTTGCTCACTATAAAATTAGATAGAAATGTATTCATTTCCTCAAATGTGGGGAATGAAACCTGCGTATCTAACTTGAGTACGTGGCTTCGACTATCCAAATTTGGATAGTCAAAACAATAAGGCTTAATTTTGAACTTTGAGGTGTCCCCAAGTTTGGGGTTCCTAACTATGTAGTCAAAAATAACTACGTACCTTATAGAACAGAACGCAATTTTGCGTTTTGTTCCAAAACTATTAAATAATTAGCAGGGTCCAAATTTGGACTTTGTAAAAATATAAAGGTTTCCTAAAGGTAGAGCAAATATAAAATGTACAAGATTTGTGGAAGGTAAGTAAAAAATAGTGCGATTTTAGATAGGTACAAAAATTATGTTGTAAAAATGGGAAGGTTTTGGGAAGGTAGTAAAAAATATAATATGCAAGGTTTATACAAGGTAAGCGAATTTTCAAAATTTATAAAATGCCTCTATATCAACGTTTTTAACTCATATCAATAATAAGGTTATGTATAGGTTAGCAACTTTGAAAACCCAAAGGTTTCCCAAAGGTATTAATAAAATTAAAACTAACAAAAGCTAAACGTCCAGAATGTTATAAGGATCAAAATCACATTCTATAAGAACTAATGTTCGATAATAGCATCTTGAAATTAATATGATAAAATGCAAATAAATGCTAATTTATCAATGGTTATAGTAGATTATAAGTAATTGTTAAATAAGATTAAAACAAGAACGTAAGTTTGCTTTTTGGGTGTAAATTTAGTATAATATAGTTAGTAAGAATTCTCTTTTCAAAGTAAAAAAATTGCTCCTTTTTTACATTTTTTATTACGTGTTACGTCCATCTAATAAATGGAGGTTATAACCGTGAAAGTAATTGAAAAAGAAATAACAAAGGTACCAAACGAATATTTAAGGATTTATGATACTATTCAAAACTCAAAAGATAAGTATATAACTAAGTCCAAGATACTTAACTTAATGGGGTATGAATCTAACTCAACTAATGAAAGATGGTTAAGAAATGCTATCAGTAAACTAATTGATGATTATGGTTATCCAATTGGTTGTAGCTATAAGAAGTATGAACGCGGCTACTACATCATTACTAGTGAAGAAGAAAAAGCACAAGCGATGAGTAGCGTCAAAAAGTTAGCAGATGGCAGCATGAAACGATATGAGGCTTTAAAACGCATTAAATTATAAGAGTATGTAGCGATTGGGCATTGTTCAAAAGTTTCAATATTAGACTTAAAGATAAAAGCCAATGCTACATTCTTAAAAAAATGAAATGAGGTATTTAATATATGGTAACAGCAACACAAACAGGTAGCGCATGGGACGTTTATTTTAATGATAGACGATATAGAAATTTATTAGGTGAATTAGATGATTTATTTGTAGAAACAAAAGGCTTAATTAGACAAGGATATAAAACAGAAGTGGTAAGAGGAAAGATGAATGATAAGGTCTTTGATATGCAGAATAAGTTCAAAGAGTTAGGCCAAACAATGTTAGATGAACATGAAAAAAGTTTAGTTGAAATTCAACAAAAAGAAAAAGTAGTGACTTTTGATAATCCACAAGCTGAGATGTTAAAACGTCAAGATTTAGAGGCCAAAGTACAACTTATGGATAGGGAAGATTTATACGAATTTATTTATAACATTGATCCAGATGATACAGGTGTATATGAATTAAGCGTATATCAAAAAGCAGTAGAAACACGTTTATCTAAAGAAGATCAAGATAGACTTAAAGGCCATTTTAAAGTACTTAAAGATAAAATTATGTATCCATTCCGTAATAATGAAGAATATCAACAACTCGAATATGAATATGGTATTTTAAGACAATATGGCTTACAAATTAATGGCCAACCAGTAAGAAGAGATGAAGAGGGCGATATTAAAATCATTAGTATACAAGATGAATACAGTAAACTGTTTCGCAATGCTTAAAGAATAGAAGTTTGCCTATCCTCACGGGTAGGCTCATTCTATATTGATGGGGGTATTACCGTGCAGGAAAATTTTAGTGAACCATACCAACAAACGTATATATCTGAATATGAGTTATTGACCAAATACAATCCAAAATATATCAATACTAAAATTAAATTAGCACAGTCACACATTGAGGAGATGTATCATTTAAGCACTTCAATTACAACATGTGATGAAATTGTGGGCATGATTTCTATATCATATCCCGTTGATAAACTTGTGATATGGATCTGTGAAAAGAAAGCAGATTTGAAACGGTTCAAGGACAATTCAAGCATGCGTTTATCTTTATTAAAGCAGGTGCTAAATACCTATACGAAAGAAGAACAACAGCAGGTGGTTAGATACATGCAATCAAATGGACGTATTAAGCCTTATACGCTCATTGAGCGTTTACAGGTAGATTTGTATAACATTAATTATAACAAGCCTATAACAAAGGCTATTGAACAACAACAACCATTGGTGGTGTAACAGTGATTGATGATGACAAAGAGACACTTAAAACGTTTATATTAAATTATCATAATTATTGTGATGATGAAGTAAACGAAATTTCATCTGATGACTTCTTTATGTTGAAAGATGATGTTGCGTTATATTCATCGGAAACTACACATACTGATGACCATATTTACATGAATGAGTTAGAGACATTAGTAGACCGTGTTTGTACGCAAAGAGAAGTGATTTTGTTTTTACTTTTGCGTAGTGGACGCTCCGTCAAAGATATAGCACGAATATTTGAACTAACAGAAACTAGGATTAATCAATTAATTAACCAATTGCTAGACAAAATTATAGAAAATAAGGAGGGGTTAAATGGACAAATTAACGCCTAAACAAGAGCGCTTTGTGAATGAGTACCTTAAGACACTTAACGTTACTCAAAGCGCTATAAATGCTGGTTATAGCTCAAATAGCGCACACGTAACAGGTAGCAGACTATTGCGCAATGAGAAAGTAAAAGACTATATTCAAAGCAAGAAAGATGAAATAATGGACGATACCATTTTATCTGCGAAGGAAACACTGTATCTATTAACACAATCAGCTATTGGAGACGAGACGGAAACGAAAGAAGTAGTGGTTAAGAAAAGCTCATTTGAGCGCAACCCAGATACAGGACGCATGAATCTTGTGTATAATGAGCACGTGGAAACAGTAGAAGTACCAATTAAGCCAAGTGATCGTTTAAAAGCACGTGACTTATTGGGGCGTTACCACAGTATATTTACAGATAAAGTAGATGTGAATATGGTTACACCTGTTTTTGTAGATGATATAGGTAGCTATGAGGACTGATAACCATGTGTGATACTGCCGATAAATTAAATATGATTAGCATTGAAGATATGTATAACAGAGCGATGGCGATAAAGAAATGTTCAGTCATCTATTACGATGATCTTATGAATGATAAAGAGCGTGCAGTGTGGCATACGTTGAGTAAAACACAAAAAGGTTTAGGAGTAATACTACCGTTTAACTTAATGATTGTCAGAAATGGTGTAGATAGACACATAGTTCCATCTATAAAATTGAATGATGATAGGATTTTCATTTATCCAAAAGTATAAAAGCTAATATAAGGGGAATGAAGATGAAAATTGAAAGATACGATATTAAGAAGCTAGAGAGTTATATACAAGATATAGAACGTTATCGCAAAGAGATGAGAATTCTAAAGTTTGAAATGCTACAAAGAACTAAAAGTGAAGCTACTAATGACGGAATGAAACGAAAATATGAAAAGTTATGCAATATTGTAGAGGGTGTAGATCAACTCATAGAGGATGCAGATAAGGAAACAAAAGAGATTATACGTTTAAGATATTGGGATTGTCCTATTGGGTGCTATTTATGGCAAGATATAGCCGATTATTACGGTATGAGTAAAACGTCAATTATACGCAGACGTGACGCTATTATTAGACGTTTAGCAGTGCTTATAGGCTATGTGTAGAACTGATAAAACTAGAACTTTAAAATAGGGAAGTGGTTTTAAATAAAAAAGATACTCCATAGATGAGCGAACAAATGTTACCTCATGTGTCGCAACTTGCGACGTTAGGTAAGTGAATACAGCAACCGTTTCGATACCATAGGAACATTCTTAATATTAGTATATGTTAATGCACAGGTGCAGTCCTAAATTAGGACTGCACTCTATTAAAAAATTATATTGTTTACGTGATTAAATAGATAGGGTAAAAATAAGCAAAAGGACAGTAGGGGGGAATAGTATAGCTAATCGGTTGTTAAAAGTACATAAGATTAGAGTGTTTTCAGTTTCTAAGCTAGAAAAGAAGATAAATAAAGTTAAATCGTATCGTAGTATAGATATTATTGAGATAAAGAGACAATCATATTTATTCTTAAATATTGCAGAAGTTTATTATAAAGAGAAAGTTTAAAGGAGTTATTAACCAACCTATTGATTTAGAGAGGTTGGCAAAGAAAAGATTTTTTGAAAGTACTCTTAATTATAAATATTGAAAAATTACGCATTAAAAATTCTTGCTTAATAGCAATTGATATATTAAAATAATATTAACGATCTAGCCATAACTCTACTCGGGTTATGGCTACTTTTTTATAGAAAGGTATGTAATTGTGAAACCATTTCAAACTCATAATCAACAATTAAAAATATTAAGGAAAAGAGGCATGATTGTACCTTCTAGAGCAAAAAGAGATTTAGAAAATGAAAATTATTACAATGTAATAAATGGTTACAAGGAATTATTTCTTCAGGTAGACAGGAATGGAAAGTATGTTGTTCCTGAAGTATATAAAAGTGGTACACAATTTGATGAATTGTTTTCTTTATATAAACTAGATAGGAAAATGAGAAACACATTATTAGAATATCTTTTAGTGTTTGAAACACATATCAAATCAAGAATTGCATATTATTTTAGTGAAAAATATCAAGAACCACATTCTTACTTATATTTTAAAAATTATTCAAATGATCCTTCTAAAACTGATGATATAGTAAAGATGGTTGCTACTTTTAGTTCTATAATGAGTAATAGAAGAAACAAACCTTTAAAGCATTACATTAATACACATAACGGGGTTCCATTATGGATATTAGTGAATTACATAACATTAGGTCTGTCTCTTATACACATCT
>NZ_PPRG01000068.1 GCF_002902625.1 Staphylococcus devriesei | reverse complement strand
GGTTCGATAGCCGTATTCACTTCTGAATTTTGATCACCAATATTTGTCACTACTGGTTTGATTGTATCTTTAACTCCAATTGTGAATGTTGTATTTGTGCTATTACCTTCGGCATCTGTTGACGTCACTGTAATATCGTAACTGCCTACTGTTGTTGGCGTACCACTGATTGTACTTGTCTCTGAATCAAATGTTACTCCAGCTGGTAAACCACTTACGCTGTTTGTCACTTTTTGTCCACTATTATCGTCAGCTTTGATCACAACTGGCTCGATAGCCGTATTCACTTCTAGACTTTGATTACCAATATTTGTCACTACTGGTTTGGTTGTATCTTTGACGTCAATTTTGAACGTTGTATTTGTGCTATTGCCTTCAGCATCTGTTGATGTCACTGTCACATCGTAACTGCCTACTTTTGTTGGTGCACCACTGATGGTATCTGTCTCTGAATCGAACGTTACTCCATCTGGTAGGCCACTTACTGTGTTGATTACTTTTCCTCCGCTATTATCTTCAGCTTTGATTACGATCGGATCAATATCCGTGTTTACTTCTTTTGTTTGATTAGCGATGCTTGTCACTACTGGTTTGGTTGTATCTTTAACTCCAATTGTGAATGTTGTATTTGTTGGATTACCTGAAGTATCTTTTGACGTTACTGTTACCTCGTAACTACCCACTTTTGTTGGTGTACCACTGATGGTATCTGTCTCTGAATCGAACGTTACTCCATTTGGTAAACTACTTACGGTATTTGTCACGGGTTGGCCACTATTATCTTCAGCTTTAATTACGATTGGATCAATATCCGTATTCACTTCTAGATTTTGATTATCGATGCTTGCTACTGTTGGCACCTTTGTATCTACCACATTAATAGTAAAAGGCGTAGTTGTGCGATTACCGCTAGAATCCGTTGATGTTACTATAATTGGGTAACTGCCGAGTTTTGTAGGGGTACCCTCAATTGTATTTGTACTTGAGTTAAACGTTAACCCTGCTGGCAAACCATTGACAATATTCGTTACTGCATCTCCACTATTATCTGTAGTATTAATTACAATAGGAGTAATTGGCTCATTAATTTCATTCGTTTGGTTTTGTATTGAGGTAACACTCGGTAAAGTCGTATCTCTCACTGTAATCGTAGTAGCAGGTGAGATGTTGTTGCCTTTATCTACACTAGTTATAGCAATTGTTTCTTTTCCTGTTAATACAAACCCAGTTGGAACGGCTACTGAAAAATTACCATTGTTATCAGCTTGTCCTGTTAATTGTCTACCATCGTTAAAATTCAATTTAACTGAAGTGTTCGCTTCGGCTGTACCGTTTATAGTTTTAGTCTCTGAAGTGATATTATTAGCTGTTGGAGCAACTGGTGCTATTCTGTCGATTAAGTCTATATAAGAAGTCGCATAAGAGCCGGCAAGTCTTTTGTTTGCTGCCCCATTATCATTTGAATCTAAATAATCCGTTTCAATCCATGATTGGAATGTTTCTCTATCACTTAATTGAGCTGCTAAATCCGTTAAATTATAGCCACTTTTTAATTTATAAGCAATTGTATAGCTACGTGATTGTCCTAACGTTCCATAAAAAACATTCCTATCTAAACTTCCTCTAGCAGAATTGAGCTGACTCATTGTATTGTTTGATTTAATAGAAATTGATGGAATCGTACTACTGTCAAAGAAACCATTACTATCAATTGTTCCGTTTACGTATCTGTCAGAACTTATAGGGATGCCATCGTCATTTGACACATAAATTTTCACTGAATTTGGATCTATATACGGAATTAATTCTTTATTCACTTGTTCTTTAACATATAACACCCAGTTATAATCAGACTGTAAAAAGTTTTCATTAGGTTTAAATGTATGAATTGACTTAATTGTTTTATCAGAATCATCATATTTTATTTTGTTAACCATTTTCCCCGTGGTAAATCCAGTAGACTGAGTCGATTGTGGTGCTTTATCAATAATAGTTGGCGTTATTGTAGCTACTTGCATACTTTCTTCAGCTATTTCACCATTATTATTTGTCCAAGTATGAACTAAATATACTGGTTTATCATTTGAATAACCTAGGCTTGTTACAGTTTGTGCATTTTTCAACTTAATCACAACGTCATTATTACGTACCACGCCAATTAAACCACTTTGTACGGTGTCACCATTTATTGGCGCAGTCCAGTTTTGCCCGTTATTTGTCGTTTGCATTTTCACACCATCACCTATAGTAATGGAGTCAATTTGAGTATAAAAATCGCTTTGCGCAAATGACAGATTAATTTTACCTTTTGAAGTGAAATCGCCACTCGCTTTAAGCCATGAAGTTAAATTTAATTTAATTGTATCGTTTTGCGTATTTTGAAGTTGCGATATTCCTGCGTGACGCAAATCACTGTTTTCTTTAATTGTTGTCGCATTGTAACCTAAATCATTAAGTAAATAAGTATATTTAGGGTTGTCAGGAGTTGTATATTTGACTGCTTTACTATCTTTTTGAGCTACAAGAACTTTAAATCTTAATTTATTGTTTCTAGTAGTAGCAAAAGTTGCTTTTTGACTCGCTAAAGTATTACTCTCTTCATTTAAAGGTATTGGACTATTATTTTCTGTTGCTTTTACAGTTGTTATATCATTATTTGCTGGTGAATTATTTGAAGTCTCTTCATTAGAATTTCACACTGACGAAGTAGTATTACTATTGGCAATTAGAGTAGAATTTTTATTTGTATCAGAAGTAGATTTAAGGTTTTTTTCTTCGTATTTTTCACTATTAGCTGCTTGGACTTCTTGAGTTGGCTTTTCAGTTGTATCAGGACTTGATTTCTCTATACTAGCATCTTCTTCAGTTGACGTTTTATCATTTGTTTCTTCTTTTAAACCAGTTTTGTCGCTATCTTTATTTTGAGAAGATGTTTGCTTATCTGTGTCTGTGTTTTCATTCACTTTATCTTCAGTAGTAGTCGATTTCTCTGTAGTAACTTTTTTACTATCAGTAGTTTCGCTTGTTGGGCCTTCTTTATTATCAACAGTTTCATTTGTAGCCTCTTCACTACTTATATTTTTAGAGATTTCCGTTTTTTCTTGAGAGCTTGTTTCTTCAGTAGTGGCTTTTTCCCTATTTTTTGAAAATGAGTTACTCACTTCATCAGAAATAACTACTTTGTTATCTTGAGAAGGAACTTCAACTTTAGAGGCAGTTTCTTGAGAAGGCGTTTCGTTACTTAATGTCTTATTATCAATATTATTATTTGATTGAGCAGTTGCTTTATCATTTGTACTACCAACTGTATCTTCACTCGTTTCATTTGTTAAATCAGAGTTATCAATATTATCTGTTATTTCTTCGATATCAATTGCTTTTGATTTATCACTACTATTTTGAGTTGTTATTTTCTCAAGTTCATCGGCTCTCGCTACATTTCCAGCTCCCATAACTAATGTAGCACCT
The DNA here is from genome assembly GCF_002902625.1 of Staphylococcus devriesei. Classification (GTDB taxonomy): domain Bacteria; phylum Bacillota; class Bacilli; order Staphylococcales; family Staphylococcaceae; genus Staphylococcus; species Staphylococcus devriesei. Next base: position 15,609 of record NZ_PPRG01000068.1, on the reverse strand, counting down.
ATTAATAAAGACGCAGTTCCCACTGTGAATTTTCTGATTGAATATTTATTTAGTAAATTTGGTAAAAAACCCTGTTTATTATTCATATGAACAAATCACTCCCTGTACTTCTAATCCGATAATATTTATATTCAAAAGTATTATACAAAATATATTAACAACTTACAATTATTGCATCTATTTATATTTGTTATTATTTATATACTTATCGGCAACAATAATTCTATAAAATAAATTAGTAACAACTTTTTAAATTAGAATAATTAATTACAATATTACAAAACTTAATTTATAGTTAAAAACAATATTAATGTATCGAAATTAAGCTTTTGCTTAAATTACTATAATTAGTGGAAACTACAATATTTAATAAACATTCCTATATCATCTTTAACTCTAAAAAATGCATTCTAAAAGTAATCAAAGCCACTCTTAGAATGCATCGTTGTTATTTATAAAATACCTTACTTCATCTTTCATAAGGCTAATATTGCTGTTTAATACTATATTAGTATCATTAATTTACAATTAGATTTTATTTTTTAATTGATCTATATTTTTGTATGAAGTAAATATAATCGTTTCACTTTCTCCTCTAATAAATCCACTTTTGTATTTAATGCCAATTATAAATAGATTATTGAATTTAAAGAGGTCATATTTATATTCATTATAAATTTTATATAAATCTTCTATAGAAAAGCTTTGGCGCTCTTTACTTCTAAAACGTCCAGTCAAGTTAGTTGCTATTGATGTAGATAAATTAAAACGTTCAATTAGAGTGTTTATATAGGTTTTACGATCGGTATGATTTTGAAATAGTTCGTTAGCTAATTCATAAATTTTTGAAGCATGTGGAGAATTAGTCATACTTTTCAAAAGGTTGAATAAAGAAATCTCTTTACCTTCATATAAATCTAGTTTTTTATTATTTGTAGGCCAATTTTTCATAAAAATATTTCTGTTCTTCTCATTATTATCTATAGCTTTTAAATAGTAAATCAGAGGTCCTAATCCTTCTATAGTTTGAGAATATTCTTTATTAAAACTTTCAATAATTTTACCACTATTATTATTAATTTTTATGTAGCTTTGACCAAGCTCACTTACTTTTTCAAAAATATCACTTGTACTATTTTCTAATTTGAAATTTTGCAATACATTAGGCAAATTTTTAGCTAATTCTGGAAAATCAGTCCCTCCAGATGAAGACTTTAGTAAAGTGAATGAATCTTTATTGCATAAATATTTTAAATCATTTATTAGTAATTCTTTATTAGGATACCAAGTTGCCTTTTTATTTTTTATTTTATTAACTACAGTTTTCAATTCAGGATCTTTACATAAAATGTAATCCGCTTTTGATTTTTCTAACTCATTAATTAAGCGTAAATGTATTTCTGTAGATTTATGTCCTAAATCATTTATTTTTCCAATAGCAATTATTTTATTCCCTGCATAAAATTCAGCTTGGCTATTAAATGCTCTTATTGCATTTACCATAGCTGGTAATGAAGCATTATGAGTGTCATCTAATAATGTTAATTCATGAGATTTAGTTTTAATATTTTTGATTGCCAGCACTTTCGAAAAAGGTCTAAAATTCTCCAGTAGTTCTTTTTTTATAGGGATGTTTAACTTTCTTAACGTTAAAATACTTGCTAAAGTATTAGCTACCATACCTTCACTAATAGTATTTACACGATAATTATCCACTTCCCCATTTTCATCTTCTAAATTGATTTCTATGTGGCCTTTACCATATATTATTTCATTTATAATAAAATCTGCTTTTGAATCAATATTTATACTATACGTAAACACATTAGAGGTATTTAGTTTTGCTCTATCTACAAGATAATCAGCAAATAATGTGTCATTATTAATAATTGCGATTCCATTTTTCGAAAGCCCCTCAAAAATTCTAGATTTGATTTTAGCAATATCTTCTATAGATTTAAAAGTTGAAAAATGGGCTTCTCCTATACCAGTTATTATTGCTATATCAGGTTTTAAGTAGACTGCTGTATTTTCAAGATAATTAATTGCATTCATTGAAGTTTCAATTACAGCATAATCAGGATTTTTTATAAGCTTTAGCATATTGGTATAAATAGCTGCACGTACATTATTATTCCCTCTATTTTCCAAAACTTTATAATCCTTAAGTAAACTTGTAATAATCATTCTAGTAGAGCTTTTACCCATTGATCCTGTAATAGCTATAAGTGGATTTTTATATTGACTTCTTATATATATAGCTAGTGATTTAAATGCTTTGATTGAATCTTTAACTATGATTTGTGGCGTTTTATATTTCAGGTCACTAATATATTTTTCAGTAATAATTAAGCCAATCTCTACATGTTCTTTATCGACTAATTCATTTCCGTCTAGAGCATTTTTATTTCTTCCTAGTTCCTTTGCCCATGTTTCTCTATTTGGTGAAAAATACGCAGTTTTTTTACTTTTTACAAAACGATAAATCGTTTCAAAATCATTAATTTCATTACTTTCTTTGTTCTTTGCATCTACTAAATTGCCACCAATGATATTATTTATATCTTCAATAGTTAACATTTACTTACCTACCTTTTAAAAGCCTTTTGGTATTGAACGTAACCTGAAAGGTAGTGTTCAATATCATCGATTCGAACGCGATAACCATGATGTTTAATAAAGAAACTTCCTAAAATTTGGGCTGGATTTTTAAAGTACATCGCTATTTCAGGATAAAAGAATCCTGTTCGTTGATATTCCGCTCTAGTATGAATAACATCAATAAAATATTGTTCATCAATTAATTGTTCGACCAATGCTGTGTGGCCTGTAACTTTCGCTTTTTGAATTAAGTTATACGTTGCCATTAACATTTCTAAAAACGTAGGGAACGTCGTATCCCGTTGTTCTATAAATTTCAAATAACTATTTACATTTTTAATACCGAACTCGAAATACTTTTCTTGAGGGGTTATTTGTACTAACTCATTTGTACAATATCCGAGCCAGTGATCATGATATTGCCAATATTTTTGATTAATAAATCGGTCCATTAAATGCTCAACGGTCGTTAACCAAGTGGCATTTTGATCTTGTTGATACAAACGTAAGAGAGCTAAAGCAGCCTCCCCATCATAATAAATAATTCTAAATTTTTCTTTCACTGATAAATCAGGATAGTTTAATATATGGGTCGTTTCAAACGTATCTTCATCAATCATCGATAAAATACCGTGTGCGACTTTTTGTGCATATTCTAAATAACTTTGGTTAGCATGATGTTTTAAATATTCACATACCGCAAAAATAAATGAGGCATTTTGGCCTAATTTAATTTCATTTATATCCTCTGTGTCATCAAAAACATAGGTTTTGCCATCTTGTTCAAAGATATAGTGATTGATAATATAATCAATCGCTTTTTTAGCTGGCTGTATATCTTGACCTAAATAGGCCAATCCTTCAATTAATGCATACGTAGACGAAGAATGTCTTAAAATATTATAGAAATTAATTTCATTATCAAAATGAGGAAAATAACCGTATATATATCGGCCACTATCTTGAATCATATTTTGTAAAAAACCACTGCTCTTCTCGATTAAACAATCAAGCTCGGTATGTAAATCATTAACCATTCTTAAGCTTTTATCATAACCCCTACCATGTAATTCAAATACTTTTTCGCCGTCTAACATGAAACCTTTTGTATAAAATTTGATAACTTCTTTCTCATTGTAAAAATCTATTGCAAAACCTTTATTGTGTGTCGTATATTTTCTAAGATAACTATTAATATTTTGTTCGGATATATATAAATGCTTACCATTCTTCTCCGGGCGAACAAAGGCATTCGCATTAATTTCTTCTGATAACACGGCAAAGTTCCACTGATTATCAAACGCAATCCCGTAATCGATATAATTCCGTCGAGTGTGAATTAATTCGTCTTTTAAATCTTTAAATCGTACGTTTTCAGTTGATTGGACAAGATCTAACTTAATCCATGTAGGATACTCCCCAGTTTTCTTTTTAAATTTCAACCCTAATTTCGCGATATCTTGTTCAATATAGGTTGTTTTTTTAAATAATTTCACCTGAGCTTTGGCATGAGGTCGGCCAATACTAACAAAAATATAATTATTAATTGCAGTTTTCTCTTTTACCTCAGATAAAAATTTTTTAATTTTATTTTCGAAGTCCATAAATTCCTCCGTAATTTTATTGTTTTAAATTAGTTAGTTTTATATATATATCATAATATTTAAAATAAAACCAGGCCTCTTTCTAGGCCTGGTTTTTCGCTTTCACGACTCATGAAAGTTTAAAAGATTATTTTTCTTCATTATCTTTCTTACGACGTCTACCAGTTAAGAATAATGCGCCTACTGTCGCAAATAATGAAGCGAATAATGTACCGTTAGTTTGGTCATTATTACCAGTATCCGGTAATGATTTATCGTGATTGTTATTTACTTTTTCATGATTTCCATTATGACTATGGTGGTTATAATGGTCTTTTTCCATGTCTGAGTCAGCATCAGCGTCTGCATCGGCGTCGGCATCGGCATCAGCGTCTGCATCTGCATCTGCATCTGCATCTGCATCGGCGTCCGCATCAGCGTCAGCATCAGCATCCGCATCGGCGTCGGCATCAGCGTCTGCATCCGCATCGGCGTCTGCGTCGGCATCCGCATCAGCGTCCGCATCGGCATCAGCGTCAGCGTCTGCATCTGCATCCGCATCGGCGTCAGCATCAGCGTCAGCATCTGCATCTGCATCGGCATCGGCGTCTGCGTCTGCGTCGGCATCCGCATCAGCGGCCGCATCAGCATCGGCATCCGCATCAGCGTCGACATCGGCATCGGCATCGGCGTCTGCGTCGGCATCAGCATCGGCATCGGCGTCCGCGTCGGCATCGGCATCAGCATCAGCGTCAGCATCGGCGTCGGCATCAGCGTCTGCATCTGCATCGGCGTCAGCGTCAGCATCAGCGTCTGCATCGGCGTCGGCATCAGCGTCAGCATCGGCGTCGGCGTCGGCATCAGCGTCGGCATCGGCGTCTGCGTCTGCATCAGCGTCTGCATCGGCGTCGGCATCAGCATCGGCATCAGCATCGGCGTCGGCATCAGCATCGGCATCAGCGTCCGCATCGGCATCAGCGTCTGCGTCTGCGTCTGCATCTGCATCTGCATCGGCGTCCGCATCAGCATCAGCATCGGCGTCCGCATCGACATCCGCATCGGCGTCGGCGTCCGCATCGGCATCTACATCGGCATCTGCATCAGCATCGGCATCTGTATCCTCTTTATAGAAACCACTATCTAATGTCATATCATCTTCACCATTAATAGTTACTGTTACAGAACTTCCATTTGAATCTAAGGCTCCATCACCAATATTTACTTGTGTAGGTGTGTAACCCTCAGGCGTTTCAAATGTAACAGTATAAGTCTCTCCATCATGTAAATTATTAAATTCATAATATCCATTTTCATCAGTTCTTACTGATTTTGTTGTCCCGTCTGGATAATTTAAAGTTACTCTTACACCTTTAATAGGTTTTTCATTACTATCCGTACCTTGAATTCCATCTTTGTCTACATCTTCCCATACATAATCACCAATTTTATAAAGCTTTTCAGGTGCCTCAGTACCACTACCACCACCACTATCATATGATGATAAAATGGTATTTGTGTAACCAGCCCATGATGCATTTCCATAAGAATTTAATGTAGTCATTCTTACACCTTGTTGAATAGATAAATCATCTTCAGCTCCAGGGGTAAAACCACTGACTACTTTAACTACATACGCAGAATCAATATCACCAAAATCTATATTTGCCATGTTTTTAGCATAATTTTTATCAATATCGAAAGAATCAGTCACATCTTCATATTGATTGTAATCAAATATTTTATTACTTTGTGGTAAATCTTGATCATTTCTAACTTTATAAATCTTAATTTCAGTATTATCATCTATGATTGTACTACCTTCGCCTGTGTATAGACCGCCATCATCGTACACACCACCACTTTTAATTAATAAACTAGTACCATCCGCATTTAATCTAAGTGGATTGACATAAACTGTCTGCTCGATTTTATTATTCTCTAAATCAAGATGACTAAAAATTGATTCAACATTAGACGCGTCTTTTACAATTGGATCTTGATAATCTACATCTACTTCTTTATTAATTGTTTTTCCTGCTGTTCCATATGATAAATTAATTGTTTCTTCATTTGGTACATCTTTTTTATCAATGTATGAATTAGTTTCAAGTCTTGCAGTTACATTTTCGTATTTATCTACATAATCAGTAAATGTATAAGTTGATGTTTTATTAGTGTCATCAAATGTACCTGTAGCGATTATTTCGCCTGATGGATCAACAATATCTACCGGCTTATAATCTTCTGTTAAATCAGAAGGAATAGTATTCGGATCATATTGGACCGTCATTGTATCTCCAGATTTTACAGAATCGTCAACTTTAAATGTTGATGTATAAACAATATTTTCTCCATCATGAGCTTTAATTGTGCCATCACTTTGTTGACCTTCTGAAATAGTTTGACCAGTGACTGTTATAAGATCATTTACATTAGTTCCTGATTGTTCAGCTGCTAATTTGTTAACTGCTAGACGATTAACAACCCTTGGTGTAGAGGCCATTGAACGTGGCGTTGCATAATTTGTTTCTGCGTCTTTTCTATTTGAATCTGTTTGGACTAAAGCACCTAATAATTCATTTTCATTTAAATTATCATAGTCTAAATCTAATTTATCTACGTTAGCTTTAGCTTCGTCTGATGAAACATTATATGTGCTCTCTACATAATTAGTTAATGCTGCTTTTTATCTTTTTCAGTAGTTGCATTTTCTACATTGTTAACTACTTCACTTATATTTTCAGTAGATATACTTTGTGGTTCTTCTACGTTATTATTTCTCTCTGTTGAAGGTTGTTCTGTTGCTTCAGTAGTTGCTTTTTCTTCTGTTGAAGGTTGCTCTATTGTTGTTTGTGTAGAATCCACTGCGCTTTCTTGCGAATCTATATTCTGGGATGTATTTTCTTTAGACACATCCGAGTTGCTTTGATTACTTTCAGTTTTTGTTTGGTTATTTTCTTCAGCTTTTGCTACATCTTGGCCCGCACCAAAAATTAAAGTTGCTCCTACCAATATTGAAGCTGTTCCTACAGTAAATTTTCTAATCGAATATTTATTCTGTTTATTCGGTAGAAAATCTAATCTTTTATTTTGTTTTTTTCTCAAATTTAACCACTCCTATTTCGCAATTATAATAACTCCACCCTGAAGAAATTACATAAAATATTTAAATAGTTTGTTTATTATTTATGTTGTTTTATTTAGACCTAAATAATTTTAAGACTATTTAAATATAAATATAATATACCATATTTATACATTAAAAAAATAAGAAACAATAAAAAATAATGTAAATTATACGTAATTTGTTGGCATATCAATTATAAAAAACGAAATTTAATTGCTTAACCAATTTTCAAAAATAGTATACTAAAACTTATTTTTTATAAAAAATAAAAAAAGAGCGGTATTAACCGCTCTTCAGATTAGTTTCTTCTATTATAATTGTGTTTTTTATTATAATTAATTTTTTTATTTTAAATGTTCATATGGGCTATTATTAACAAATGATACGATTTGATCTACAAATAATTTTGCGCGTAATTGGAATTGTTCATCATCTAAATAAAGCGTTCCATCGTCTAATTTATTGTAATCCGAATCATGTGTAGCAATTTGAGTAGGTACAGCGATACCTAAGAAGCTTCTGACAATAACACGTAAATGCGATAATGGTTCTGAACTTACAATACCACCGCTATTACCAATAAGACCGATTGGTTTCATTTTAAAATAATCCATGTTGACGTGGTCCAAAGCATTTTTCAAAATTCCAGAGTAAGAACCGTGATAATTAGGTGTACCAAGCACTAAAAAGTCCGCTTCCATCACTTTATCTTGAAAATCTTTTGTATTAGCTTTAACCGTCTCAGTAGGATGTGTAGTACCTGAAAAATCTAATTGATTCAATGGTCTTTCTGCCAAATCATAAATATCTACATCTATATCATGATTATCGAATTGTCCTACTAAGTATTTTGCTAATGCATTAGTATGTGAACCTACTTTAGCACTACCTACAATAATAAGTCCTTTCATTTTTCTATAACACCTCTTAAATTATTTATTTTCTTCATTTAATAATTTCATAATTGCTTTGCCAACACCGCTATTTTCATTAGTGTCTGTAACCAATTTAGCAATTGCTTTCACTTCTGGCATAGCATTCTCCATAGCGACCGGGTAACCAACACGTTCTAACATTGAAACGTCATTGAGATTATCACCTAACGCCATTACATCTTTAAGATCAATATTTAACTTATCCGCAATTGTTTCAAGGGCTATTCCTTTTTGAGCATCAAAATGTGTAATCTCTAGATTTCCTCGTGATGATGATGAAATTGCTAAACTCGGAATATCAGAAAGTTCATTTCCGATGGCATTAATCTTTTCAACATCTGGATTAAAGGCAAGCACCTTCATAATTAATTCACCCGGAATATCTTCAATATCTTCATAACTATCCACTACTTTCAAAGTGCCATTCTCAATGCGTTTTTGAATTCCTGCTTTTATTTTTTCAACATCCGCTTCTTGGCCAGCTTGTTTGGCTATATCTAAATAAATATCTAAATCACGCGTCGGATCTTCTGTATAAATCCCTCTATTTGTATAAATTTGATAATAGACATCTTCTCTATTTAAAATTCCTTTAATACGTTGTACTAATTCATGATTTAAATTAGACGTACTCATAATATTAAATGACTCATCACGCACTTCCGCACCATTCAAGCATATATACGGCATACTCAAGTCCGTTTCTGCTACCGGCGTACTAGCTTCATAGAACGCACGTCCTGTAGCAATCACGACAGTAATTCCTTGCGATTGCGCGTATTTAATCGCCTCAATATTATCTTGAGATATTTCGTGCGCTGCGTTTAATAATGTGCCATCCATATCAGTTGCTATTAACTTAATCATCCAGTTACCTCGTTTCATTAACTTTATCTATCACAGTTTTTATTTTTTATTTTTGAAAATGGGCATTCAAACAACCAACATATGTAGAATTCAAACTTATTTACCGTGTTTATTTTAACAAATTTACATCACTTTGTACGATTAAGTGTTTGATTTAGACTTTCTCGCTCGAAGGTCACGGAAGAATTGACGTAATAAATCTCCACATTCCTTTTCAAGAATACCAGAAACCACTGTGGCCCTGTGATTAAAGCGAGGTTCTTCTACCAAGTTCATTAAACTACCGCTACAACCACCTTTAGGATCCATCGCGCCAAACACCACACGGGGAATACGGCTCATTACAATAGCTCCAGAGCACATCACACATGGCTCAAGTGTTACATATAACGTACACCCTTCTAAACGCCAACTCCCAACTTCTTTAGCTGCACGCTCGATAGCAATATGTTCTGCATGTGCAGTAGGTTGTTGGGCAGTTTCTCTTAAATTGTGTGCGCGTGCAATTACTTCATCATTTTTTACAATAATCGCCCCTATGGGAACTTCTCCTAGTCGCTGTGCTTTCTTTGCTTCAGCTATAGCTAATTTCATATAATATTCATCATTTGCCATGTGTGTCCTACCTCACTTGTGATACAATACTCATTGTCTATTTTAACATTTGGAGATGTGATTATGAATAAACCATTTATCGCGATTGAAGGTCCTATTGGTGTAGGAAAGTCTTCTTTAGCTCACAAACTAAGCCAAACACTAAATTATTATGAAGAACGAGAAATTATTGATGAGAATCCATTTTTATCAGATTTCTATGATGATATTTCTAAATGGAGTTTTCAAACCGAAATGTTCTTTTTGTGCAATCGCTACAAACAAGCCAAAGACATCGCTAAAATGACTCAAGGTGTGGTAAGTGATTACCATATATATAAAAATAAAATTTTTGCGCGAAATACGTTAGATGATACAGAATTTGATAAATTTGATCGCATTTTTAATATTTTAACCGAAGATATCCAAATGCCAAATATGATTATTTTCTTAGATGCTCATCTAGATGTTTTAAAACAACGCATCGCCAAACGAAATCGTAGCTTTGAATACCAAATCGAAGATGATTATTTATTAAAACTTAAACAAGATTACTTAGCTTTTTACAACTCATTAAAACAAAATGGCGAAAATGTGATTTTAATCAATACGAGCGAGATTGATTTTGTAAATAATGAGGCAGATTACGATTACATCTTAGAACAAATTAAACCTATGATAGGAGATATTGGAAATGAATAACTATAGAATCCCTCAAAATGCGATTATCACCATTGCAGGTACAGTTGGCGTAGGTAAATCAACATTAACACAAGCATTGGCTGATAAATTAAATTTTAAGACTTCTTTTGAAAATGTAGATCATAACCCTTATTTAGATAAATTTTATGAGGATTTTGAACGTTGGAGTTTTCATTTACAAATTTATTTTTTAGCAGAACGCTTTAAAGAACAAAAACGCATGTTTGAGTATGGTGGAGGATTTATTCAAGATCGTTCCATTTATGAAGATGTCGACATTTTTGCGAAGATGCATGAGGAGCAAGGAACGATGAGTGAAGATGACTTCAAGACCTATTCTGAACTCTTCAATGCGATGGTTATGACACCCTATTTTCCAAAACCAGATGCTTTAATTTATTTAGAATGTGATTACGACGAGGTTATTGAGCGTATTAAAGCTCGTGGTCGCGATATGGAGATTAACACTGATCCTGAATATTGGAAAAAACTTTTTAAACGTTACGACGATTGGATTAATAACTTCAATGCTTGTCCTGTCGTACGAGTAAATATTAATGAATATGATATTCATCAAAGCCCAGATTCACTTGATCCTATTATTGATAAAATTGCCCATGTAATTAATACATATCGCAATGTTGATAATAGAAAATAAAACTACATGAAAATATTACCATTTGAAAGCTGAGATATTTATACAAAAATGTCTCAGCTTTTAATTTTTGGTCATTAGTTAATTGAGATAACAAGGAGGTAAAATCTTACTTTTTTATCTAAATCCAACTTGGCGATGCCAGGGACAACGAGCTCTTTAAAATAACATTAGATTTATATCGTCGCTTCTTATTATATTATTTATTTTCAAAATGTGTTTTTAAGACTTCCGGTACACTGACGGCAGTTTCAATAATAACATCGGCATCTATAAGTTCTTCTTTTTTCGCAATACCACTTAATACTCCAATGGCTAAGCCTAACTTCGCATTGACTTTCGTCTTCATATCATTATTAGTATCGCCTACAATAACGACATCTTCATCTTTCACATCATAACTGTCAAATAACGGTTTGAGTACAGCCGGATTTGGTTTTTCAGCAGCATGTGCTTCTGTAGAAATGACGAGGTCGAAAGCGTCTTTTGAATGTGTGGCCTCTAGAAATTGTAATACACCTTTTTTAGAGTCACTAGTCACGATACCAATATTGTAGCCTTCATTTTTTAAAGACTTAATCATATCATAAACACCATCAATCCAATTATTCTCTGGCACACGCGTGTCTACTAACTGTTGACTCGTGTTACGTGTCCAAGTTGAGACATCTTGGTCAGCAATGTTGTTAAATGCATCGACTATTTGGTCTAAAGAGCCAGATCCCATTACTGATTCAGGCAAGATAGCATTATCCACGACACCTAATTGACGATGCGCTTCTTCTTTATTTTCTATAGGAAATTCATCTAAAAAGCTATCTACAAGGCGAAGACCAATCTTCTCCCAACTTTTATCGAATTCGATTAATGTTCCATCTTTATCAAATAATATCCATTTCATTACACATAGCACCCCTGAAATTCATGTTTTTTAACTATTCTATTGTAATATACTCTTGTAAATATTTATAGATATTCATATTTATGACAAGCTTTTCTATTTTCAAAAATTATAAAATTATAAGATAATGTCCTTAATATAAAATGATGACTTCATCTACTTAAGTGAGGTATTAATAATGAAATATAAAGAATTTAATTGTCCCGTTGAAGCAATTATTAGTTTGATTGGCGGAAAGCATAAACCTATTATTTTATGGTACTTACTTGAAGAAAAAACGTTACGCTACAATGAGCTACAAAAACGCCTTCCCCAAGCAACACCTAAAATGTTGAGTCAACAATTAAAAGAACTTAAAGAAGATGGTTTAATTGAAAAAGTGATATACCCTGAGATACCACCAAAAACTGAATATTTCTTAACGGACTATGGTTATACTTTAAAAAATATTTTAACTGAAATGTGTCAATGGGGAGAAGATTATATGGGAGATTATATAAAAAAATAAAGATGTATAGTTACCAAAAAGAAAGTATCTTACTTTAAAGTGCCTTCTTCTCAACATCAAGTCACGATGATAGGATAAATTCATCAATAAAGAAGGACTGTGATATAAATGATGAATGCAATCCAATGGCCAAAAAAATGGTTACCTGGGTTAACTGATAATTTCGCATCAAACGAATTAATTATAAAAGATTTAGAGTTTGAACCCGTTGTGAAGAATTTAATTGATACGGCTCAATGGGAAAAATATTATGAAAATAGTAGTAACATCAATATTGAAAACACTGAATCTACCGAGTTATTCGATAATGCTAATTTTAAATTTGAAACATTTGGTTTTGGGATTAATGCGAAAGTTGAAGAATTTAATGTTGATTATACAAATCAAATAGCACGAATCGCTTGGCGAGGATGGAACGATGCGACAGGCGATGATTATTTAGAAGTTTATCATGCATGGTTAATAGAAACACTAGATCATAATCGTTTACGTATACTTACTCAAGAATCTCAATTAGGACATCCAGCAGTAGACTTAGCAAACGACCCAACTCACCCAATGATTAATGGCCACCAAGACTGGCTAAAAGGGTTATATCAATTTTCAAAATAAATCATAAAAATTGCCCGTTGACGAAGTTTATATTCATCGACGGGCATTTGCTTTTTCTATTATCGTTACGTTAATTATTTAGGTTCGCCATGTACTAAGATAGAACTTAAGAAATCGACTACTTTTTTAATGAAACCGAATACGTCTGTCATTTGATTTCCCCCCTTTACCTATTAAATCTACAATTTTATTTTAATAGGTAAGAAGGGAAATAGCGCTTTTTTGCTTAGTTGATTATTGGTCATGCGTACATGTAATTTTTTGTGGCTCACTTCTTGCTTCATTGCCTAATTGTGTTAAGTGTATTGCTCGGGATTAAGTGAAAGCAATTCTTCTATATAACTTTCTTTTATTTCATATACCACAGGATTGCTTTTCATATATTTTAGAAATTAATGACTACGTTTCTTTTTAAAACCATCTTTAATATCTTTAAATAACTGATTACTTCCCGACCAATTTGAAAATGTCGACATAGTGAAAGTTATAATTTTGCCTATTAACTCCATACCACTCGCCTCCAAATACTTTTACTTATATTTACCACACCTAGCAAAATTTTAACAAGCTAGCTTAGTTGAATAATACATTCTAATTCACTTTATAAGTTTTTCGCTCAAAATTATTTAAAATAAGATAAATAGATAGCTAACCCTACTAAAAATATAGCAATGATGCCATGACCTACTAAATTTATAGTAATTTGCTTTCTATTCATATTTTCTTTATTATTCATTCTTCTATAATTCAAGTTATAAAATAATGTACAAACAATTGCATATAGTATTACGAAGATTAAGCCCAGTAACAACGCTACATAAACATTCAAGTTAACCATCCTTTATATACTCTTATTTGCCCCCAATATAACATAGTAAAGAATACTCAATTATATAAGTGTAAGAGTTTTCCGCTAAATTCAAACGTATTACCTATTTAAACAATTTACAATAATGACTAATAAAATAAACACTATAAGTCCAATGTTTAATGCAACGTCTAAATATTTATTCCTATAAACATTCGGTATAGTATTAATTATAAACCCTAAAATTATCAATACTGGAGCAATGATCTGTGCGATATTATTATATAAAAATGAACTAAAAACACCTAAAAGTATTAAAATTTTTGAGATAGTGTTGAGTATTTTACACCAAGTTGGTTCCTCATTTTCATTCTGTTTTTGCACTTTATTCACCCTCAAATTATATTTAATCTTTTAACTAATAAGATATGGCGTATTTATTGTTTTAGGTCACTATAAATTTCCTTAGCGAATTATTTTCCATTTTAGTTCACTATAAATTTCTTTAATAATTTGGGCTTTTATACCTTTACATATAATTCCCCATCAACTTATTTGGATAATTTTTAATAATTGAGAACAATAATATGTTTTGTTTCTTTTTTGACTCGTAGTTTGAATATAACCTAAATCTTCAAATTTATTTAAAAGTTTATAAATAGTTCTGATATTTAAATCAACTTGGTCGTCCATTTGCTTTGCATTAAAAATCAGATCAGAAAAAATATAATCTAATAATTGCATACTTTTAGTTGATTTTAACTTGGGGACTACTTCTAGCTTCATATGTTCATATAAGTGATAAATTTCTGTAGCAATCCTTGTACTATATTCAGTTTGTTCAATTATTCCTTTTAAGTAATATTCTATCCATTCTTTCCAATTATTATATTTAGAAATTTGGTCTAGCTTTTCTAAATATAACGCTCTATCTTTTTCAAAATACATACTCATATAAAAAGTAGGATATGGAATGACCTCTCTATAATATAAAAATAATGGAATTAATAATCTTCCAATTCTTCCATTCCCATCTTCAAAAGGATGTATCATTTCAAATTGGGCGTGTAAAATTGCTGACTGAATAAGAATATCAAAATCTTCATAATGAATATAATTCTCTAAGTTCTTCATGTAATCTTCAGTTAAGTTAGGAGAAACTGGAATATAAGAAATTGCTGAATAACTACCTATATAATTTTGATTAATTTTGTATTTTCCTCTTCTTTTTGAATTGCCACGCACATTATCTAATAATATACTGTGCATTTCTTTTATGATTCTGCCGGAAAGGGGTAATTTTGATTTTTGTTGATCATTTATTGTTCCTATTTTATCTAGTGCATAAAAAAGTGATTTTCTGTAATTAATTATTTCTTGCATTTCATCTCTTTCTATTTCTACTGAATTACCGGCCTCATAATTCATTAAATCTTCTAAAGTAGCATGCGTTCCTTCTAATTTCGAAGATAAAACTGCTTCTTGACTAATCAAAGGACTTATCAATAGCATTGAGTTAATTATTGTAGATAAAAAGCCCCTATATTCTCCAATTTTTCTATTTGCTTAAGAAAATAGACTAATAATATTTTTATCAGTTATATAAATATCTTCTTCTAGTGGTAGTTTTTTAGGTTCGAATGGTTTGGCTCATTATTTATATTATTCAATTAAAGCTCTCATTTCATTCTTATTTCCTTTTATATTCTTTAATCA
>NZ_PPRG01000067.1 GCF_002902625.1 Staphylococcus devriesei | reverse complement strand
ATTAAATATATTATAAAACTCCTCAGCTTACAATTATACCATATATTATGAGTTTAGAAACATTTTAAAATAATTTACATTTTATTTTATTGATTTAAAAATTTAGATATGGTATCTTATTAAAGTATATAAGTAGTTAAGTGTATTTATATTTATTAAAGGAGGTACTTTGATGGGTAAAGAATGTTTCGTAACAGGTCGTAAAGCTTCGACTGGTAATAATCGTTCACACGCTTTAAATGCGAATAAACGCAGATTTAATGCTAACCTTCAAAAAGTTAGAATTTTAGTTGACGGAAAACCTAAAAAAGTTTGGGTTTCTGCTCGTGCTTTAAAATCTGGTAAAGTTACTAGAGTTTAATAAATATAATGCACTAAAAAATGCCTTCATATGTGGTGAAGGCATTTTTTTATGTCTAAATTGATTAAAGATCTTTACTTTTCATTTGTAGCACTTGACCCTCTTCAAGGTCAATAGTTGCTACTTCTTCTTCAACCTCATTAGATATTGTAAGTGTCGAACCTATCTCTAACCGTTGATGGTCAAGATTATATTTAAAACCAGATAAAGATATAGTAGCCTCTCCATTGACTGGTATAAATGATACGTACTTATACAAAGATGTTTTAGAAATCTGATACTGCCCTGTATTTAATAATTGAATTTCATTTTGCTTATCTATCACTATGATATTCACTTTTTTATTAAAATAAAGCGGCTTTTGGAGTATTTGTAACATACCCATGAAATGATCTAATCTTCCCCCTGTTGCGCCATAAATATTTATTTCTTTATAGCCTTTATTTACAGCTTCTTCCACACCTAAAGCTAAATCTGTATCATCCTTTTCAGCGTTGACAGGATGAATATTTAAAACTTGCTTCAAATGTTCACGTTCTTCATTCGATACTGAATCAAAGTCTCCTACAGTATAAACGGGGGTAATATCGTGGTTGCTTAGGATAAGTGTTCCTCTGTCAATCCCTCCCCAGTGGGTATGCTTTTCTTTTTCAAAAATATAGGGAGGTAAATTACGGTCACTACATAATAAATTAATCTTCATAGCACATTAGCCCTTTAAATGTTGAGTAACCTTTTTATAGTCATCATGATTAAAGAAATAAGAACCTGTAACAAACATAGTCGCTCCATTTTCCGCACATAAGTCAATAGTTCTATCATTAATACCACCATCAACTTCAATATCAAATTGTAGATTTAATGACTGCTTTAAGTCACGTAATAACTTAACCTTCGATGCACAAGCTTCGATAAATATTTGACCACTAAAACCAGGATTAACTGTCATAACTAGAACATAATCTATGATTTCTAACACTGGCATAATTGTTTCGACTGGGGTACCAGGGTTAATTACTACACCAGCTTTTTTATTAGCATTTTTAATCATTTGAAGTGCTCTATGAATATGGGGTGTTGCTTCAACATGTACGGAAATCATATCTGCACCATGTTCAGCAAATGTTTCGATATAGTTCTCAGGATTGCTAATCATTAGATGTACATCAATCGGTAACTTGGTGGCTGAACGTACAGCATCTAGTATAGGCAAGCCAATTGAAATATTTGGTACATATTGACCATCCATAACGTCAAAATGTAATCCATCTACTCCTGCGGTTTCTAATGCGATAATTTCTTCTTTTAAGTTTAAAAAATCAGCTGATAGCAGTGAAGGATATATTTTCTTCATTAATATCTTACCTTTCTGTTTGAAATTTCATTATATAATTGAAGGTAGTGATCATAGCGAAATTGAGCTAGATGCCCTTCTTCGAGTTGTTGTTTTACATTACATTTAGGTTCTTTAATATGATTGCAATTTCTAAATTTACATTCTTCACCGAATGAATCGATGTCAATAAAATAGTGCTTTATTTCATCTTTTTCAATATGTTCAAAATCTAAAGCACTAAAACCAGGTGTATCGGCAATAAAACCATCTTCTCTTTCGAATAACTCTACGTGACGTGTCGTATGTTTACCACGATTAAGAGATTTCGAAATATCATTTGTTTCAAGATTCAATTCAGGTTTTAAAGCATTAATAAAGGTAGATTTACCCACTCCTGATTGTCCACTCAATACCACTAAGCCTTTAGGCAAGGAATCGATAATAGTTTGTTTATCCGTATCTTTATGAATAAAGTGTGTGGTATAACCAATCTTTTCATATATCTTTAATATTTCATTGATATGTTGAATTTCTGAGTCAGATGCCAAATCTTTTTTAGTCACCAATATGCTTGGATTTAACTTATAAGAATGGGCTATCACTAAAAATCGATCTAACAGTTGAGTAGAAAAGTTAGGCTCTACTGCGCTCATTACGATAACTAAACCGTCAATGTTACTTACAGGCGGACGTTTTAATGCGTTTCGACGTTCATGAACATGATGGATATAACCTTCATTTATATTTTGAATTTCAAAATCAACGATATCTCCAACGATGGGTGAAAATTTCTTTTTACGGAAAAGCCCACGAGGTTTAGTATTATACAATGTTCCATTAACGTCGACTTGATAAACCCCGCTAATTAATTTGATGATACGTCCAGTCTCCAAAGCGACACCTCTCATTTACTATTTATATCTAAATATTATAGCAAATCATTTATAAATATAATATGTTCAAGCATGATAGTATTGATTAATTAGAGTAAATAATTCTATTAAGTTTACATAATAATTTTATAGTAGTAAAAAATATAAAGTAAACTCCTTCAATCTATACCAAGTAAGTGTAGATTGAAGGAGTTTATACTTAACTAATAGGTGATGTCTTTATCTGCTATGACGTCTCCATCTACTCTAATAGTATAACCTGCATCAGAGCCTTCTTTAATTTTTAAAGGGATAGTAATTGTCTTATCATTATTTATACTATATGTTTGTTTCGCATTAGACCGACTATTATCTTTATCTCTAACATATACTTCGACTTTTTGACTTTCATCATCGTCTCCTGTATATGGTATATGATATGTCTCAGTGTAGTTTTTTACTTCTGACTTACTATCAGAATCATCTTTTTTCTCTTTTGAGCTATCTGAAGTTGATTTATCTTTAGTTTTATCATCTTTTTTAGTATCAGATTTTTCTTCTTTACCTTTAGATACAGTTAATTGAATAGTACTACCTTCTTCAACTTCTGTATTTTTTGGACTTTGAGAAATAATCATATCTTTTTTTACACTGCTACTTGTTTCGGTAGTAACTTGTACTTTTAAATTGTTTTTTTCAAGTTCTTTTTTTGCTGATTTATAGTTTTTATTTTCATAATCTTTTACGTAAACTTTTTTAATACCTAAGGATTCAACTAGGGTAATTTGATGACCATTAATTTCAACATCATTATCTGGATTTACGCTTTGTTGGGCAATTAAGCCCTTAGGAAATTCATTATTATATTCTTGTTTAACCGTAACATTTTCAAGTTTTAATTCTTTTAATTTATCAATAGCGTCTGCTTTTTTCATGCCTATAACATTTGGCATTTTAGCGCGTTCTGGCCCTTTAGATAGAACAATATCTATTTTTTCATGTTGATTGACACGTTCACCAGAATTAGGTTTTGTTTTTATAATTTTATTTTCTGGATAATCATCACTATAATCTCTAGAAATTTTGCCAATTTCTAAATTCGATTTATGCAATATTTTTTCAGCTTCTTTTTCGGTTTTACCTTTTAAGTCAGGCATTTCAGCATATTTACTGCCAAACATTCCTAATGCAATAAAACCAAGTAAGCTAGCTATTAATAATATTAAAATAAAGCCGATTGCAAACTTTTTCTTTTTTGAACGTTTTTTCTTTGGTGTTTCATAAATCGGTCCTTCAGCGGTTTGAAATTTATGTTCATTCACTATTGGTATTTGCATCGTTTGTGAAATATCTTTTTTATTATGTTCTTTATTGATTTTATTTTTAATTTCATTTTTGTCTATTGAAACAGTGTTTGTTTCATCACGTTCTAGCGAATGTTTTTCTTCATTTGCTCTACTAGAAACAAGCACACTACTTAAATCTTCTCTCATCTCTTTAACGCTTTGATAGCGATCACTTGGATTCTTTTCAGTTGATTTTAAAATAACATTACTCAATGATTGAGGAATTTCTGAGCGTATATCAGTCACGTTAGGTATGGCATCTTGTATATGTTTTATTGCTATACTTACAGCAGTTTCACCAGTAAATGGTGGCTTCCCTACTAGCATTTCATATAGCACAATACCTATAGAGTAAATATCGGTAGTTTCGTTAGTCACTTCGCCTTTAGCCTGTTCAGGCGATAGATATTGAACGGTACCAAGTACATGATTTGTTTGCGTCATAGATGTTTCACTTAATGCTTTCGCAATACCAAAATCAAAAATTTTCAACGTTTTATTCTTATCAATCAATATATTTTGCGGTTTGATATCTCTATGAATTATTAATTTCTCATGGGCTTGTTGTACGCCTTTTAAAATTTGCTCTGTAAATGCGATAGCAGTATCTACATTTAACGGACCATGGCTATGTATATATTCTGAAAGCGTAGGGCCATCAATATATTCCATGATAAGAAAGAAACAATCATCATCTTCTTGAACATCATAAACGTCTACAATATTCTCATGTGAAAGTTGGGTAGCATTATTAACTTCCCGTTCAAAGCGTTTCATCGTTTCTTCTTTCTCATTTTGCGGAATAGAAATTGTTTTAATAGCTACTTTCCGATTTAAAATAGTATCTTCAGCAAGATAAACAGTGCTCATACCACCACCACCAAGTTTATCTAGCACCTTATAGCGATCGCTAATTATCTTTCCAATCATACACTATCACCCTCAATAGATGCTAATAGCACGCTAATATTATCTTTAGACTTATGGTGTAGTGCTAACTGAATTAATTGGTCTCCATGTTCTTCTAAAGTGAGCGTCTCATTTAACGCTTCTTTAATACGATTATCTCTAACATAATCTGTAAGACCATCTGAATTTAATAAGATATAGTTATAGTAACTAATGCGCTTAGTAAAGATATCAGGGCTAACCCGCTTGTCAGTTCCCATAACTTTTGTAATTATGTTCCGTTGTGGGTGAGTAAATGCCTCTTCTTCAGTAATTTGTCCTATCATAATTAAGTGATTTACGAATGAATGATCATGTGTCACTTGTTCTATTTCTCTAGAATTAATTACATATGCTCTAGAATCTCCAATATTAGCGACAACTATTTTTTTATCGAATACGAGTGCACAAACACAAGTAGTGCCCATGCCTCGATATTCTGAATTGTCTTGAACATATTCGAACAACTCACGGTTAATTTCTTTTAAATTAAAACGCAACCAAGTTTCGGCTTGTTCAAACTCGATAAAGTTCTCCTCTTCAAAACGTTTTTGAAGTTCGTAAGTAACAAACTGACTTGCAATTTCCCCCGCTTTATGACCACCCATACCGTCGCATAACACAAATAATTGTTGGTTAGTTTGGTTATAAAAAATACCTCCTGCATCTTCATTCTTTTTTCTATGTTGTCCAGTATCTGTGAAAAATTGTGCGTTTAGCATTATGATTACCTCGTTTCTACTTGTCGTTCCTTAGCTCTTAATTGTCCACATGCTGCATCGATATCTGATCCTTGTTCACGTCTTATTGTAGCATTGATTCCTAATTTCTTAAGTTCTTTTTCAAATTTAAAAATATCATCTTTCGGCGTTTTAACGTAATTACGTTCTGGAACATGGTTAACTGGAATGAGATTAACGTGACAATTCAAATCTTTGATAAGATGTGCTAAATCACGGGCATGTTCTAATTGATCGTTAACGCCACCGAATAGGCCGTATTCAAATGTCACACGTCGATTTGTCTTTTCTTGATAGTATTTAATAGCTTCCATTAATTTATCTACATGATATGCTCGGTTAATAGGCATCAATTTAGAACGGATATCATCTTTTGCGGCGTGTAAGCTGACCGCAAAGTTGATTTGAATATCTTCTTCGGCGAAATCATAGATACGCGGGATAATACCTGATGTTGAAACCGTAATATGACGAGCACCAATTTTTAAACTATTATCATCGTTAACTATACGTAAAAAATCCATCATTTCATCGTAGTTTTCAAACGGTTCACCAATACCCATGATAACGATTTGTGATACACGTTCGTCTGTTGCGTCTAACGCTTTTTGCACTGTAAGAACTTGAGAAACAATTTCCCCTGCTTCTAAATTACGTTTTAATCCGCCTAATGTAGATGCACAAAACGTGCAACCAATTCGGCACCCTACTTGAGTAGTTACACATACTGAATTTCCGTATTCGTGTCGCATGAGAACTGTTTCGATTGTATAGCCATCTTGCAATTCAAATAGGAATTTAATTGTTCCATCTTTACTTTCTTGCTTTACAACTGTAGTTAATGTGGTCATTGCAAAATTGTCTTTTAAGACTTGACGTAATTCTTTTGATAAATTAGTCATTTCATCAATACTGTCCACACGTTTTTGATATAACCATTCAAAGATTTGCTTTGCTCTAAATTTTTGTTGCCCGTGTTCTACTAACCATTCTTGCATCTCATCAAATCTTAAAGAATAAATTGATTGCTTTTCAAAATTGGGCAAGAATTTATTTTTCTTTTTCTTTTCAGCAGTTATCATCTTAACTTTCCTTTCTTTTTACTTTAGTTATGAAAAAGCCGTCCGAATTAAAATCTTGGGGTAAAATTTGTAACGTTTTAACTTTTTCACCTGTAATAGGATGAATCATCGGTTCAAATTCAAAGTCTTTATTATTCTTTAAAAATGTATAAATAACATTATCGTTTTCAAGTTGTTCTATAGTACACGTTGAATATATTAAAGTTCCGCCTGGTTTTAAATTGTCTTTTACATTGTCTAATATACGTAATTGTAATTCAACTAAGTCTTGAATATCTTGTGGTGTTTGAACATATTTAATTTCAGGTTTATGACGTAATACGCCTAAGCCACTACAAGGAGCATCAACTAATATTTTATCGTACATATCTTTGTAAGGTGTTGTTGCATCGTGATTATACGCTTTAATATTATTCAGTCTTAACTTCTTAATATTCTCTTTAATTAAACCAATTTTATGTTTATGAACGTCTGTTGCATCTACATGTCCACTTGGTGATAATAGTTCAGCTACATGACAAGCTTTGCCACCAGGAGCGCTACAAGCATCTAGCACGATATCGTTATCTTCAACACCCATTAGATAACCTACAAACATAGAGCTTTTATCTTGAATCGAAATTAGTCCCTTATTAAAAGCATGTGACTCAATAATAGGTTTCCCTTTTAAATGTAAACAATAAGGAATAATATTATCAATTTCGACTTGATATCCTTCTTCAACTAAAGCATTCACTACTTTATCTACACTACTTTGGCTTGTATTTACTCGTACAGTACTTGCCGTTTTCGTAAAGAATGCAGTTGCTATTTCACGTGTAGTTTCTACGCCATAGTGAGTAATCCAATGTTCAATAATCCATTTAGGCATACTATATTCTACAGACATGCGTTGCTTATCATTTCTAATTGAGTCTATCTGTGGTAATTCACTTCTAAAAATAGTTCTTAATATACCGTTAACTACATTGCCATTATGAGGTCCACCGCGATGTTTTGCAATGTTCACCGCTTCATTTATAATAGCGTGATTGGGCACCTTGTCTAAGTATATATATTGATAAAGACTCATCCATAATAATTGACGAACCCAACCTTTGATTTTTGTTTTAATAAATGGTTTGAGGTAAAAATCAAGCGTTATTTTACGCTTTACAGTTCCATATACTAATTCGGTATATAAAGATTTATCAATATCAGAAATTTCATTTTCATTAATTACTTCATTAATTCTTAAATTACTATATGCATAATCGTTAAAAATATCTTGTATTGTTTGAAAAGCTAATTCTCTTACTGTTTGTGTCATATTAGTTTTTTCCCTACTAGCGATTCTTGAACACCGCTTAAATAATTAGCAACAAGCATGCGCTTCTTCCCTGCTAGTTGAATATCTGTTAATGCTATCGCATCGTTCGAACCAGTGGCTACGATGATAGCTTTTTTAGTCGTTTCAATAATTTGACCTGCTTCGCCCTGTTTATTATTTACTATATAAGAAGTGTATAACTTTAAATTCGTTTCATCCATAGTAGTATAAGCTACTGGCCATGGCGATAATCCACGAATATGATTGTGAATTTCTTGTGCGCTTTTAGTCCAATCAATACGTTCATCTTCTCTACTAATATTTGAAGCAAATGTAGCTTGAGTGTTATCTTGAGGAATACTTTTATTTGTTCCTTCTAAAATAGACGGTAATGTTTCTTTTAATAAATCTGCGCCTAAGAAACTAAGCTTATCATGCATTGAACCGACGTTGTCATTCTCTTCAATTGCTATTGATTTTTGTGAAATAATATTGCCGGCATCTAATTTTTTTACCATATACATAATTGTCACGCCTGTTTCTTTCTCGCCATCAATAATAGCTTGATGTATTGGTGCCCCACCACGATATTTAGGTAGCAATGAGGCATGAACATTAATTGCACCTAATTTAGGTAATGTGAGTAACTTTTCTGGTAATAGTTGACCAAATGCTGCAGTAATAATTAAATCAGGTTCTAAAGTTAGCAATTCATCCAACTCTGTAGAATCTTTTAAGTTTTCTGGTTGATATATAGGTAAATGATGTTCTTGAGCCACACGTTTAACTGGTGGCGGTGTGAGTACACGCTTACGTCCAACTGGTCTGTCAGGTTGCGTAACCACTGCTATAACCTCATGCTCAGCTATTAACATTTCTAATATTTTAGTTGAAAAGTCTGGTGTCCCCATAAATATCACTTTACTCATTGTCAAAATACGCCTCCATCTCTTCATCTGTTAGTATACGCTTCGCGCGCTCAGTAAAAACTATGCCGTTTAATTGATCAATGATATGTAACAACATACGGGCTACATCATCATAAGCAGTTAATTCGATAGTATTACCTTCTAAATCATTGCCTTCTACTACAATCATCTTACTACGTTCTACCTCACCAAATACACCGGGGAGATTTACAGATCCTTCTAAATCTAAAATCTTTTCATCTGATTCTGATTTAACTTTAGGATTAATGAGTTGTAATAGACCCTCTAATTCCATATCTATCATGGCCACTTGTTTACTAATACCTATTTGAGGCGCGCTCAATGCAGAAGCTTCTTCAGCATACAGTGTATCTTCGATATCTAATAATAAATCTTTTAATGTTGCATCAAATTGAGTCACAGGTTGTGCTTGTTTTGTTAATACAGGATGCGTAGATTGGACTAATTTTTGTATCGCCATTTTATATACTCCTCCTGAAAAAATTCATCATATAATTATAACTTAATTCAATTTGAATTGCGACCTTAGTCTGAAATTTGTACTACTCGACCTTTATTAATTGCTTTCTAATTTTTTACTATTAAAATAAGGGGTGAATAAATAAAATTTAAATATTAAATAAGAGAGGAGTGTAACAAATGGAAGTAAACAAAATTATTTATATTGTGTTAGCAGTCTTTTTAGGTGGCTTTGGAGTTCATAAATTCTACGCTGGAAAAACAATGTCAGGTATTTTACATTTAGTTTTCTGTTGGACAGGTATTCCTCATATTATTGCAATTATTAGTGCTATTTTAACACTATTTAGACCAGCAAATGAACATGGTAACATTGTAATGTAGGATGAATTATAAAGAGAGTTACGCTTTATAGGGAGGCGTTCACACCCTATAGCGTAACTCTTTTTTATTAACTTAAAATAAACATAAGAATAGAAACAACAATCGCTATTATGCTAATGAACGTTGGAATTACGAAGCGTATTTCATTTACACGCTTTTTACTATTATCCTCTTTAATTTGTAAGGCCATATTCTTAATTTGCAATACAAGCATTTCATGATTACTATCTATTTTTTGATCTAATTTATCTATTTTAAGATTTAATCTTTCTTCGACTTCGTCTATTTTTTGATCCACCTTATCTAATTTAAGGTTTAACTTTTCATCCACTGAACCAATATGTTGACTCAAACTTTTTTCTAACGTAGCATTTTGATAATCCATTTTATCTTCAAGTGCATCAAATCTTGAATCAACGTGTTCTTTATATGTAACAAATTCTTTTGTAGTGATAAGTTTTTCTTCAACCATAGCAGTCATCCTCCATAATATAAATGCCAGATGCTAGTTAACGATGTGAATTCTTGATGCTTAAATGACATAGCAATATTAATGGAATAATTAAACATTTAGTTTTAGAGTTCGATGACTCTCTTTTGTACGCTCTTTTATCTTATCACTTTAAATAAAATTAATCTACTATAAAATTTTCATACAAATTATTTTGATTTACATCAAAATTTGAGGATTGATATCTATTTTTAAAGATAATTTATCTTTCATATATGCTTCGTGGTAAACTTCATCTAAATACTGTAATGCTTTTAGCAATTCAGGTTCTCTTTTATATTTAACTAAAATTTGAAAGCGATGTTCGTTGTTAATTCTTGCTATAGCCGCTGGAGAAGGCCCTAATACAAGCGCTTTATCAGTTAAATGTTGCAATAAGACTTGATGAATATGCTTAGATGCTTCCATTACTTTCTTCATATTTTTATGAGATATCGTGAAATTCACAAGGAAATAATACGGTGGGTATTTGCCTAATTTTCTAAAATCCATTTCTTTACGATAAAAAGTTAAATAATCATTTTTTTGAACATCTTCAATCGCATAATGTTCAGGGTTATAGGTTTGAATTATAACCTTCCCAGGTTTCTCATGTCGTCCGGCACGACCAGAGACTTGAGTTAACAATTGATACGTTCTCTCACTTGCTCGAAAATCAGGCAAATTTAACATGGTATCGGCATTTAAAACACCCACCAATGTAATATTTGGATAATCTAAACCTTTAGCAATCATTTGCGTTCCCAAAAGGATATCGCCTTTTCCCTGTTCAAAGTCAGTAAGTAATTTTTCATGAGCACCTTTTCTAGAAGTAGTGTCTACGTCCATACGAATGATGCGAGCTGTTTCAAATTCTTGTTGTAAGATTTCTTCCACACGTTGCGTACCTGTCCCTACTTGTCGAATATGCGGGCTTTCACAATTAGGACATATATTAGGCGGTACTTCTTGATAGCCACAATAGTGACATTTTAATTGGTCTGTCGTTTTGTGATAAGTTAATGAGATATCACAATGAGGACATTGAGGGACATATCCACAATCTCGACATAGCATAAACGAAGCGTAACCACGACGATTTAAGAACAATACAATTTGCTCATTTTTATCAAGCCTTTCTTGAATAGCTTCCCGTAATTCATTTGAGAACATTGAACGATTTCCTGATGATAGTTCTTCTCGCATGTCAACAATGTCTATCGTAGGTAGAGCTTGTTGATTCACTCTAGTAGGCAATGTTAGCAGTTGATAAACATCCTTTTCAGCACGTGCATAAGACTCAAGGCTCGGAGTAGCACTTCCCAAGACTAAAGGGCACTGATGATATTCGCTACGCCACTGAGCAATTTCTCTTGCATGATAACGCGGATAGTCTTCTTGCTTATATGTAGATTCATGTTCTTCATCAATAATTATTATTCCTAAGTTCTTAAAAGGAGCAAAAATACTAGATCTTGCTCCTACACTTACTCGTGCACGTCCATCTCTAATTTTTTGCCATTCATCATAGCGTTCACCATTTGACAAACCTGAATGAAGTACCGCGACATCATCACCAAAGCGACGTTTAAAGCGTAATACCATTTGAGGGGTCAGCGCAATTTCAGGAACAAGCATCATTGCTTCTTTACCTGAGTTGAGTACCTCTTCAATAGTTTGTAAGTAGACTTCTGTTTTTCCTGAACCAGTTACGCCATGTAATAAGAACGTGCGCTGTTCTTTACTATCAATTTTGTCTTTTATTTTTTGAAAAGCAATTTGCTGCTCTGAAGTCAATGTTCGCTTATCTTCACGTTCAAATACACGATTCGCAAATGGATCACGTTCAACTTGAGCATCATACTTTTCGATAAATCCTTTTTTTACTAATCCATCAATGCTTGACTTAGAAAAGCCCATTTCTTCTAATTCTTTTAAAAAAACTGTTTTGTGCTGTTCTTCAGTAAGATAAGCATACACATCATATTGTTTCATAGAACGTTCAAGCATGGCTAAAACATCGTCTGGGTTTCGATCATCTAGTATACGCACCGCACGTTGAGTTTTCTTTTTAATATTTTGAGAAAGTAAAGTCACTTCTTTTACACTTTCTTTTTTTAGTAGCTCATTTAACAAGGATAAATGATTATTCTCTTGAGCATCTTTATACTTATAATGTCCATTAGTATTAAAATATTTCAATAATTCTTCATCTATATCATTATGTTTTATGACTTCAAATACTTTAGTATATTTAGCTTTTAGTGCACTCGGCAACATAGCTTCGAGTACAGAAATACTCTTAGAAACATGGATATGACTTAGCCATTCACTCAATTGAATTAATTCTGTGGTCAATTCTGGGCGAATATCTTGAACTTCTTTAATTGCTTTTAACTTTTCAAGATTGATGTTGTCACTCGGATGTTCCTCAATATTCATTACGTAGCCTTGTATTGTACGCGCTCCAAATGGCACGACAACTCTAACACCTACTTGAACAAAGTCCTCTAAAGCTTTAGGTATAAGATAATCAAATTTAAAGTCGACACTCTTTGAAGGTATATCTACAATTACCTTTGCAATCATTATTGCCACCTAGTTTCTAGTTCATCTAAAATTTGTTGTGCAAGCTGTACTTTTTTCCCTTTCTTAATATTAATCATTTCTTTCGTTTTAAAGTGCATTGTTAGTTCATTATCATCTGATTTAAATCCTATTGATTGATCTCCCACATTATTTGAAATAATGACATCTGCATTTTTACGTTTCAGTTTATCTTGCGCATATTTTTCAATATTTTGTGTTTCTGCGGCAAAGCCTACCAAGTATTGATGTGTTTTATGCTCTCCTAAGTATTTTAAGATATCTTGTGTACGTTTGAAGTTAACAACTAAATCTCCATCTTTCTTTTTCATTTTATGGTCAAGAACATCAGTCGGAGTATAATCTGAGACTGCTGCAGCTTTAACTACGATATCTTGTTGTTCATAGCGTTGTGTTACAGCTTGAAACATCTCTTCAGCACTCTCAATGTGTACCATTTCTACTCCCGCTATATCTTCTAATTGAGTAGGTCCCGTTACTAATGTGACATGCGCACCTCTATCCCTTAGTGCTTGAGCTATCGCAAAGCCCATTTTGCCTGAAGAACGGTTTGAAACAAATCGTACTGGATCGATTACTTCAATAGTCGGTCCGGCAGTCACTAGAGCATATTTACCACTAAATGTACTTTGTGGTAATGATTGAGTTTTATTAAAAAAGTGGTTAATTATAGTTAAAATTTGGAATGGTTCCTCCATTCGTCCCTTCGCTACATAGCCACATGCTAGGAAGCCATCCCCAGGTTCAATAAAATGGTAGCCATCCGCTTTTAAAACTTCCATATTATGTTGAGTCCTTTTATTCTCATACATGTGTACATTCATTGCTGGTGCTATAAACTTTGGCGTTTCAGTAGCTAGAAGTGTTGAAGTTACCATATCATCCGCTAAGCCATGGCTTAACTTAGCGATGATGTTGGCTGTTGCTGGCGCCACAATAATGGCATCTGCCCAATCACCAAGTGCTACGTGCTGAATTTCTTGAGGACGCTCTTCTTTAAAAGTGCTAGTGTAAACTGCATTTCTACTGATTGCTTGAAAAGCTAGTGGCGTGACAAATTCTTGAGCGTGATCTGTTAACATCACTCTCACTTCATAGCCTGCTTGCGTTAACTTACTCGTTAAATCAATGGCTTTATAGGCTGCAATTCCGCCTGTTACCGCTAGTAGAATATGTTTCATAACCGTGTTTCTCCCTTTACTTTTCGATGATTATAGATAATTTAACATTAAATTTATTATACACAAATTATTTAAGTAATTAAAAACACACACCTTATCTATAATTACAATAAGGTGTGTATTAAATCGTCTATGAGTCAACCACTATTAC
>NZ_PPRG01000066.1 GCF_002902625.1 Staphylococcus devriesei | reverse complement strand
TATTGCTATGAGTTATAATCCACTAATACAAATTGTAAAAAGAAAGATGATTCATGACAATGAAGTAGAAGCCGATAGATTTGTCCTTAATAATATTAACAAAAATGAATTTAAGTCTTATGCGGAAGCTATTATGGATTCCGTATTAAAAACCTCATTTTTCAACAAAAATATATTAAGCCATTCATTTAATGGTAAAAAATCATTACTCAAAAGAAGATTAATTAATATAAAAGAAGGCAATCTGAAGAAGCAGTCAAAATTAATTCTAATTTTTATTTGTATTTTTACTTTTTTTATCATGATAATTCAAAGCCAGTTTTTAATGGGGCAATCCTTAACTGATTATAATTATAAAAAGCCCTTACAAAGCGATTACCAAATTTTAGATGAAAGTAAAAATTTTGGTTCAAATAGTGGATCTTTCGTTATGTACAGCATGAAGAAAGACAAATACTATATTTATAATGAAAAAGAAAGTAGAAAAAGATATTCTCCTGATTCAACTTACAAAATTTATTTAGCACTGTTTGGACTTGACCGTCATATTATAAGTGATAAAAATTCACGTATGTCATGGAATCATAATCATTATCCTTTCGATTCTTGGAATAAGGATCAAGATTTAAATACGGCAATACAAAACTCAGTTAATTGGTACTTCGAACGTATTAGTAATCAATTATCAAAGAACTATACTTCTGATCAACTCAAGCAATTAAATTATGGTAATAAAAATTTGGGAAGTTATAAAGCCTATTGGTTGGAAGATAGTTTGAAAATATCTAATCTTGAACAAGTAATAGTTTTAAAAAATATGATGGAACAAAATAACCATTTTAGTAAAAATGAAAAGAAACAATTATCTTCTTCGTTATTGATTAGAAAAAATGAAAATTATGAATTGTATGGGAAAACAGGTACAGGTATAGTAAACGGGAAATATAATAATGGGTGGTTTGTAGGTTACGTAATTACAAATCATGATAAGTATTATTTTTCTACACATTTATCAGATGAAAAAGCCTCTGGTGAAAATGCTAAATTCATAAATGAAAAAATATTAAAAGAAATGGGTGTTTTAAATGGCCAATAAGCAAGTTGAAATATCTATGGCTGAATGGGATGTTATGAATATAATATGGAATAAAAAATCAGTATCAGCTAATGAAATTGTAGTTGAGATTCAAAAAAATAAAGAAGTTAGCGATAAGACGATTAGAACATTAATTACAAGACTATATAAAAAAGAGATTATAAAACGCTATAAATATAATAATATTTATTTTTACTCATCAATTATTAAAGAAGATGATATTAAAATGAAAACTGCTAAAACCTTTCTTAATAAATTGTATGGAGGGGATATGAAAAGTTTAGTGCTTAATTTTGCGAAAAATGAAGAATTAAATAACAAAGAAATTGAAGAATTGCGAGACATTTTAAATGATATTAGTAAAAAATAAATAGATATAGGGTTCAAACATAATACATATATAAATTATGTTTGAACCCTATTAAATTAGATTTTTTATGAGATTAGTACATATAATAAACGGACTCCATTTAACATTTCTACGACCTTCTGGAATATTAGGGTTTAAGTATTCTCTTGGTATCTTTCTATAATCGGTTTCATATTTATACTCATCAGGAGCATCTGGGTTAATTATCATTGTATACACCTCAACCTTATAGGAACATATGTTCTGTATAAAGTTATTATAAGCTATTTTTTCTTTATATAAAAGTGAAAATAGTACTTCCTATGTGTTTAATTCATCATTTAGCAATAAAATAAGTTTTCTTATACTATTACGTAATAATTCTTTAAGTTATTATTGTTATTTTATAGGATTGATAAATTAAAACATATTAATTATTTAATTATAAAAATTGAAATGGATAAAAAGAAAACACTATATAAAACGAGATTACAGTTACAAAAAGATTACGCCAATGAAGTAAAACCAACGAGATTTATTAATACGTTGAATAAGGCGAGAAAATAAAATAGTAATTTGATTGAGAAGATAGGTAGAGCCATAAGTCTAACAAAGGGGAAGTAGACTTATGGCTCGTAGTCATTACATAGTATAACTTTTTGTGAAGGAGTTAATGGGGATGTTACTCCTACAAATAGTATATCATAGTTATATATAAATATTATTTAACGATTTGTGAAAGTTAATTTCATGTAATTTAATGCGTAGTGCAACTGAAATTAATTTAACCTTAATTTTCTGGAAAATAAAAATTGTATAAGTATAAGTAATGGAGTATTATATTTATAGTTAAAGAGAAAGAAGGCGAATATTTTGAGAAAATCAACAAAAGCGGTGGTAACCACAACTTTAGCGTTGGGTACATTATTCGGCATTGGAACAACTGGTGTATTAGAACAACCAGCTACGGCGCACGCTGCAACTCATACAACATCTGCATACTATAACTACAAAGGTTATGCAGGTCAAGATGTATCATTTGTATTAGATAAGAACTTTAAGAATGCAGTTAAAGCTGAAAGTGTTACATTTAACGGTATAAAATTAAAAGATACTCATTCTAGTAAAAACATTAAAAAATATGATCAATACTTCAGAAACGTTGCTAAGAACGGTAAAACAGCATCGTTATTAGATATGAAAGTGACAGGTCATTTATCATTAGCGCAATTGAATAAAGTTTATGGTAAGGACTTACAAAAAATTGATAATGGCAAAAAGAATACAACTGGAATTTACTATTACCAACCTAACGAAAATGGCATGACGGTTTGGTTTGATGTGGAAAAAGGTAAAGTAGACCGTGTAGTAATGGGTTATAGTACAGTTAAGAAAGCAATGAAATAAGATTATATATACAAAAGGTAGGCACCTAAAAAGTTGTGAGGTGTCTACCTTTTATATATTATATTACATTAATTTTTTTGATGTGTTTTTGTTGTAAATCCAACGTACTAATAAGGCTACGATGATGAAAAGACCGATGTAACCGACGATAGGAAAGACGAAGTTAATCAAATCGGCAAATCCTACAAAGCTTAGTGCGAAAGCTAAAGCCAATGATACGATTAATAAAATGACGTAGCGTGGGGTACGGAATTCTGAAAAGCGTGTAAGGAATGGATAAATCATACCTACACAGCTATTAAAGATGACACCCACCATTACAGCGGACATTAAAATGCCAAGCCATGGGTGAATATCATTAGCTAATAATAGCGTTGGGATATCTACAGAATTCGCATTTTTAATGTTAGCTAAGAGTCCGGCAATCATAATTAATAATAAAATACTAAACACAAGCCCACCGTAAAATGCGCCACGACGTGCGATTTTATGATTTTCAGAATCTCCACCAATAATCGTTAAGAAACTAAAACTATTACCTATAATAATACCACCGTATAAAATTGCATCCCACCCCCAAGCGTGAGGTGATTGCGTTTTAGATGGATGAATATGTTGTGAAACTTCATTAAATGGGATAGTAGGATTAATAATATTGTAACCAGCAATAATAAAGACTGCGATAACTAGGAAAGGCGTAACGATACCTAAGAAATCAATTAAGCGATTGAAATTAAGTAATAAAACAATAAATAATAAGATTACAATCGCTAGTGAACCTATCCAGGTAGGTAAGTTGAAACCTTGTTTAAGTGCTGAACCGCCCCCCCGCAATCATAACAACCGTTAAACCAAATAAGAAAAAGACGATTAAGTAGTCAATAATAGTACCGAATACCTTGCCGAATAATACATGTAGCGAAATATCGTATGTATCAGCGTCTAAGCGATACCCGACTTTAGAAATTTGACGTGTCCCAAACGTCACAATTGCCCCGGTAATAATTGCAGCCACATAGGCATAGTTACCGTGGTTCACGAAGAATTGTAATAACTCTTGACCGGTAGTAAAACCAGCCCCAACAATAAAACTTAAATAAGCTAACATAAGCTTAATTGCCGTTTTATTATCCTTACTCATAAATATATTCCCTCCTCGATATTTACAATATATAGGTTAACATAATATATGAACTATGAAAGCGATTTTTTAATTTATTTTTCTATTTTCCGGAAAGGTGAGAATATATATGTAGAATTCATTAAATCGCAACACATCGCCTTATAAAAAATGATAGTTTAGAGATATAGTATAGAAAGATTATTGCCTCAGATATATAAGTAGAGGAGTTTAAAGTATGAAGAAAAGTAAAAGATTAGATCTTATCTTAACGGTGGTAAAACAAAATCGCTTTTATACCAAAGAAGATATTGCAAATTATATTGATATGCATTTTGGAATTAGATACAGTGTTACGACAATTGGTCGAGATCTAAAAGAACTGAAAATATTTAAAATGCCTACAGTAGGTAATCAATCATATTATAAAAAGTTAGATAATACGCAACAAATGGATGCCAAAACTAAATTGGAACATTATTATGAAGAAGAAATTCAAGATATCACTATAAAAAATAGCTATTTAATTATTAAAACTTCACCTGGATTTGCTCAATGTATTAATTACTTTATTGATCAAATGAATATAGAGGAGGTACTTGGTACGGTAGGAGGTAATGATACGTTAATGGTTCTTACTTCGTCAGAGGATATGGCTAAATATGTACATTATAAATTATTTGGTTATAAATATGCATAAAATTGTATGTTTAGATTAAAAATTATGGTGACATAGCCTTATTTAATAAGATGTATAAAATGCTTATAATAGGGTATTTCTAATAATATCATTTTCAAAATGAAAAAGAAAAATTGAGAATGATTATAAATGCGAAATGATGTATAAAAGAACTTTATTAGTTAAAACACGAGAGTATAATGTATGAAATATACATAATAACTTGTGAATAACTAATAAAAACGTATATTCACTCAGAATAATGCATTGAATAACCAAATAGTATGAAGAAATACACATTTATAATGTGAAATTAATCACATAATTAAAATTGAAAGCGTTTTACACTCTAGTTGTAAAGAAATAAAGGAGGAAATGAATATGACTCAAGGACCAATCCAAGTAAACAGTGAAATCGGTAAACTCAAAACAGTATTACTTAAACGACCTGGTAAAGAATTAGAAAATTTAGTACCAGATCACTTAAGTGGGTTATTATTTGACGATATTCCTTATTTAAAAGTAGCACAAGAAGAACACGATAAATTCGCCCAAGCACTTCGTGATGAAGGTGTTGAAGTTGTGTATCTTGAAAAACTTGCTGCAGAAGCAATTGCTGATAAAGACGTACGTGAACAATTTATCAATGATATCTTAGAAGAATCTAAAAAAACAGTACTAGGACACGAAGAAGAAATTAAAAAATTCTTCGCAAACTTATCAGATCAAGAACTTGTCGATAAAGTGATGGCGGGTGTGCGTAAAGAAGAAATTAAGTTAGAAACAACACACTTAGTTGAATATATGGATGACCGTTACCCATTCTATCTTGACCCAATGCCGAACCTTTACTTCACACGTGACCCTCAAGCGTCTGTAGGTAGAGGTATGACAATTAACCGTATGTACTGGAGAGCGCGTCGTAGAGAATCTCTATTTATCACTTACATTTTAAAACATCATCCTCGTTTTAAAGATGCTGACGTGCCAGTATGGTTAGACCGTGACTCAAGCTTCAACATTGAAGGTGGAGATGAGTTAGTACTTTCTAAGGAAACGTTAGCTATCGGTATTTCTGAGCGTACTTCAGCACAAGCTATCGAACGCTTAGCTCGAAATATATTCAAAGATGAGACTACAACGTTCAAAAGAGTTGTAGCGATTGAAATACCAAATAGTCGTACATTTATGCATTTAGATACAGTCTTCACAATGATTGATTATGATAAATTTACGGTTCATGCAGCCATCTTTAAAGAAGAAAATAACATGAATATTTTCACAATCGAATACGATGAAGCGAAAGATGATATTAAAATTACTCATTCTAGCAAATTACGCGAAACATTAGCAAAAGCATTAGGTGTAGATAAAGTTGACTTTATCCCAACAGGTAATGGCGATGTGATTGACGGTGCGCGTGAACAATGGAATGACGGTTCAAATACATTATGTATTCGCCCAGGAGTTGTCGTGACTTATGACCGTAACTATGTATCTAACCAATTACTACGTGATAAAGGTATTAAAGTGATTGAAATCACGGGTAGTGAACTTGTTCGTGGACGTGGGGGCCCAAGATGTATGAGCCAACCACTATTCAGAGAAGATATTTAGTAATCAGATAACTTAGGACTAGTTTTAAAAGGTAAGGACCAAGGATTAATACTACATTACAACCGCATATTTATTATTAAGACACAAGGAGTGGACTTGAAGCGACAACTAAATATGTAGAGCTTCAAGTCCTTTTTAAATAAATGAACAACACCTTTCTTATAAGGGGAAATGACATATGAATAATGAAACAGACACAAATAAATTAGGCAAAATGTCCCTCATTGGTTTAGTTATCGGATCTATGATTGGTGGCGGAGCATTCAATATTATTTCGGATATGGGTGGTCAAGCTGGCGGATTAGCAATTATTATTGGTTGGATAATTACGGCTATTGGTATGATTTCTCTCGCATTTGTCTTCCAAAACTTAACAAATGAACGCCCGGATCTTGAAGGCGGTATTTATAGTTATGCGCAAGCAGGATTTGGTGATTTTATTGGTTTCTCAAGTGCTTGGGGATATTGGTTTGCGGCCTTTCTTGGAAATGTAGCTTACGCGACCTTGTTGATGTCAGCAGTCGGGAATTTCTTTCCAATCTTTAAAGGTGGGAATACATTACCAAGTATTATCGTAGCCTCTATCTTACTATGGGGCGTGCATTTTTTAATTCTTAGAGGTGTTGAAACAGCTGCTTTTATTAATAGCATCGTGACAGTTGCCAAATTGATTCCAATCTTTTTAGTCATTGTCTGTATGATTGTAGTTTTTAATTTCGATACATTTAAATCTGGTTTCTTCGGTATGACAAGTGGAGGAATGGATGTTTTTAGCTGGGGCGATACTATGTCTCAAGTTAAAAGTACAATGCTAGTAACCGTCTGGGTCTTCACTGGTATTGAAGGCGCAGTGGTCTTCTCAGGTCGTGCGAAAACGAAAAAAGATGTCGGCACTGCGACTGTTATTGGTTTAGTTTCTGTACTTATAATATATTTCTTAATGACTGTATTAGCGCAAGGTGTGATTCAACAAGCTAATATTTCTAAACTTGCAAGCCCGTCAATGGCACAAGTATTAGAACATATTGTTGGTCATTGGGGTTCTGTCCTCGTTAATATTGGTTTAATTATTTCAGTATTAGGTGCTTGGCTTGGATGGACATTGCTTGCCGGCGAATTACCATTTATCGTAGCGAAAGACGGACTCTTCCCTAAATGGTTTGCGAAGGAAAATAAAAACAAAGCACCCGTCAATGCACTTCTAATCACAAACATCTTAGTACAATTATTCTTAGTGAGTATGTTGTTTACAAATAGCGCTTATCAATTCGCGTTTTCACTTGCATCAAGTGCCATTTTAATACCATATATGTTTAGCGCATTCTACCAATTGAAATATACGATTGAGCATAGAGGACACGCTACAGTTAAACAATGGACGATTGGTATCATTGCTTCTATTTATGCCATTTGGCTTGTATATGCAGCAGGTATAGATTACTTATTATTAACAATGTTGCTTTATATCCCAGGCCTCTTCGTCTATAGCTTCGTACAACGAAATAATAAGAGACGTTTATCTAAAGCCGATTATATACTCTTCTTATTAATTATTATACTTGCCATTATTGGCATTGTACGTTTAGCTATGGGTAGCGTCTCAGTATTTTAACAGTTTAAGTATTGAAGTTTTAGGAGCGTATCATTATGACGGAAAAGAAATTATCTAATAGAAATAAAGAAATAGAATTAGATTATGGCTTCAAACAATTAGCGTCTTATATGAATATTCCAGTAGGTGTTATTCATGCATATAAAGATGAATGCTTTGTGCGTCATTATAATAAAGGACAAGTATTGTATTACTCATCAGATCAACCTACATATACCTATCTATTATTAGAAGGCAATGTTTTGCGTGAAACATTCGATGAAGATGGCGACGTCTATCGCATATTAAATAAGGAAGAAGTACTCTTTCCCTTAAGCCATCTCTTTCAAAAAGACGCATTAAATGAAATGTGTACGGCAATGACAGATTGTTATGTTATCGGTATTCCTAAAGACTTATTAGAGTATTTATGTAAGAACCACGATGACATATTTGTTACACTTTTTGAAAAGTTAAACGACAACCTAAGACTACAAATGAAATATAATATGGCGTTAACGGCAAAGTTAGCAAAAGAACGGATAGAGAAAGTATTATACTATCTGTGTTATGCAATAGGGTATGATAATGAGGAGTTTTACGAAATTAAACAAATAATGACGATTCAATTATTAAGTGATTTATCAGGTATTTCACGTGAAACGACAGGTCATATTGTAAATCAATTGAAAGAAGATAAAGTGTTACTTAAAAATGGTAAAAGCTGGATGATAAGAAAATGAAAATAGTAGAAGTTAAATAGAAGCAAGGTATGATGAATAAATGTCTAGCAATCTACTTAAGGCGTTAGTGCAATCACTAGCGTCTTATTTTGATTAAATAAATAAGAAATAAAGTGTAATTAATAAATTGAAGACGAAGCATTTAGGAGAGTTAAAGATGATTCCAATTTATATTATCGATATCAGTATACCCACTGGCATTATTTAATCTTTCTCTAATTTTATTCATTATACCTGTAGATTCGAGATACAAAGTTTCTTGGATGCTATCCCCTTGTTTTTTCTGATTATAACGGCTTCACTTTGATTGTTAGAACTACTAATAATGATTGACTCTTCTTTGTCATTGACTTGTTTAAGTAAGTCGTAGAATTCATCTTTAGCTATAGTTGAAGGTTTTATTCTCATAGAAGACTGCTTCTTTCAAAATATGTGCTTATATTATAAACCTTGCTAATCAGAACTTCTACATTTAATTTAACATTTTACATAAATGTTTATTTAGTAACTAAGTCGCTCGAAAAAGTGTAAAATAGTTATATTATAGATTTTGTTTGGAAAGGATGAAACTTATCATGGCATTTATGACAGTAAACTATTTATCACCAACGTTAGGAATGAATCAATCGTTTACAGCGATTATTCCAGAAGATGAGAGTTTCTTTAAACAATCACAATCTCCACAACCTTTAAAAACATTATTACTTCTACATGGACTTTCGAGTGACGCGACATCTTATCCGCGCTTCACGAGTATTGAGCGTTATGCAGAAGAACATCATCTTGCGGTAATCATGCCTAATGCTGATCACAGTGCTTACGCGAATATGACATACGGACATAGCTATTACGATTACATATTAGAGATGTATCACTATGCACATCAAGTCTTCCCACTTTCAACACGACGTGAAGATAACTTTATAGCAGGTCACTCGATGGGTGGTTATGGCACGATGAAATTTGCCTTAACACAGCCAGAGTTATTTTCCAAGGCATCACCACTCTCATCAGTCTTTCAAGCACAAGATTTAATGAACTTAGATTACTCAGACTTCGCACCTAAAGCTATTACAGGAGAAGATACGAACATTAAAGGGACAGAATTAGATACCTATCATCTAGTAGATAAAGCTATTGAAAATGAGGCAACCCTACCACAACTATTGATTCAATGTGGCACCGAGGATTTCTTATACGACGATAATCAACAATTCATGGCTTACTTAGATGAAAAGGGGATCTCTTATCAATATGAAGAAGGCCCTGGCGCACACGATTATGCATTCTGGGACAAAGCTATCAAACGCACTATTGAATGGTTAGTTGAAGAATAAGGAGGTTAGGACTGAAATCTAGGGAGCGAGACAGAAATCTAGGGAGCAGGACAGAAATCTAATGTAATTTCAAAGATTTCGTCGTCACGCCGCGGCAAGGTTGACTAAAAATAAAGAAAGTGAGGCTCGAACGCCTCTTTATTTCAGACAACTACTGCCAAGTTTCCAAGATTTCGTAGTCCTGCCCCGGCAAGGTTGACTAGGAATGAAGAAAGTGCGATTTTTACGCATCTTCATTTCAGACAACTACTGCCAGTTTTTAGTTTGTGTTATTCTCTTAAAAGTCCAGTAATAAAAATCTTTAAGTATACGTTAATAAGACGAGAAACCACGTAAGTAAAGCTCTGAAAATTAATTTCATTATATTGACAAAGACTATGTAACAACCTATCATTAAATTTGAAAATGTTTTCATTAAGGGTGATGGTATGGCAACAATTAAAGATGTAGCTCGAAAAGCTGGTTTATCAGTGACGACAGTGTCGCGCTATTTAAATAATCATCCTTATATTACGGATGAGAAGAAACAAAAAATTCAACAAGCAATGGAAGAATTAAATTATCTTCCTAATTCATTAGCAACACAACTACGTTCAAATAAATCTTTTACCATAGGGGTCATTGTTCCACGAATTACTAACCCATACTTTGCTTATTTAATAGATGCAATTGAACAAGTTATTAAAGATACACCGTATCATACACTTATTATGCAAACATATAATAATAAGGAAGAAGAATTACGCTTACTCAAGATGTTTAAACAACAACATATTGCCGGGGTAATAATGACATCACTCGAAAATGAAATAGAAGTAATTGAAGCATTTTCAGAATTTGGACCAATTGTTCTATCAGCAGATCAGTCAATACAATCTGATA
Source organism: Staphylococcus devriesei (assembly GCF_002902625.1). GTDB lineage: Bacteria > Bacillota > Bacilli > Staphylococcales > Staphylococcaceae > Staphylococcus > Staphylococcus devriesei. Next base: position 7,650 of record NZ_PPRG01000066.1, on the reverse strand, counting down.
AAATAAAAATTATTCATACCAATCAACGGCAAACTACTTATGATGCGATTCAATTTCTTATCGATAAAGGGTATACGAAACTAGCATACTGTACGGATAATAATTACTTTGGACACTGTTATAATAAGCCACGAAATCTCGGTTTTCGGGAAGCAATGGAAGACAATGGCTTAGCTATTAGAGAAGAATGGATATTTAATAATATACATACTATTGAAGATGGGGAAAAGGTTGCTGAGGCACTCTTACATGAAGAGATGTTACCCAATGCCGTATTTGCAGGAAGCGATGAAGTTGCGCTAGGACTAATTCATTACATGACTGAGCATCATATTCAAGTGCCAGAACAAATTGCGATTATGGGATATGACAACCAACCTATCTCAAGTCTAATTAAGATTTCACTATCTACCGTCAATCAACCAGTGAATGCAATAGGCAAGCAACTTATAGAATGCTTACTTGCTACCCTTGAAGATACAGAATTTACGATAAATAATGAAATATTAAAACTAGATATCGTTGAACGTCAAAGCACATAAACAAACAATAAGCCCACCAATTGAAACAATCCAATTGGTGGGCGTTGTTTATCTATTTTAGAATTTCATTTTAAAATTAATACCACTAGCGACTTTTCACAATTCTTTTTCTACTTTCCAATAAATGGTAAATAGGTACCAGGTCATTACTACTAATTCCAACATAAAACCGCTGATGATAATGGCGTCTATATCTAGCCACAAGCCGATGATTTCGACTACTAAACCTACTATTCCAACTACTATGATGATCCGCAAAAACTTCAGGCTATATTGCCAAAATAACACTTGTGCTTTTACCCAATTTTCTTGGCTTGCTAAGGATTTTCTTGTGCGAAAGCCGTACCACCAATTTCGTTCTGGCGGTGGGCTAGTTTTAAAGGCAAAACCTAGAATGCCCATTACGACACTAAATGGTAATAACAACATTCAAACATCTCCTTCAAGTTTTCTCGCTACCTTATTAATTCACATAATATATTAACTTATATTTCTATTCAAATTGAATTCAAATCACAAATGAACTAAACTAAAGTTAAAGAAAGCGTTTTATTATAGGTTTTATACATACATTATATTTTAAATATGATTAAAGCGAGAGAGGGCGTAGTTTAATGTTTAAGTATTATGTCACTTGCTTACTACTTTTCTTTACGTTTGCGATAGTGTGCGGAATGACGCTAAGCGAAGATGTAAGTAAAGAAGCTTCAGTAGTAGCAGTAGGAGATAATTTAATTCATCCGGTAGTTTTTAATGACGCGCTTCAACAAGATGGCTCCTACAACTTTGCGCCGATGTATAGTCATGTGAAAGACGATATTCAAGAACCTGATTTGGCATTTGTAAATCAAGAGTCTCCATTAGGTGGCGATGATCGTCCATTTTCAGGGTTTAAGCAGTTTAACACACCTAGTCGGGTGGCTCAGGATATTGTTGACACAGGGTTCGACGTTATCAATGGTGCGAATAATCATGCGCTAGATCAAGGGGACAGTGGCGTTCGGAATAACATTCAAACGTGGAGTAAGTTCAACCATATTCTATTTACAGGTATTTTTAATTCGGAAAAGTCTGCTAAAGCGATACCAACAATAACGGTGAATGGTATTAAAATAAGTGTCTTAAGTTATACATATGGAACGAACGATATGACGTCTCAATATCCTTATACGGTGAAGAAGTTTGATAAGAAGACCATTCAACGTGATGTAAGAAAGGCGAAACAACAAAGTGACATAGTAATGGTATCTGCCCATTGGGGACAAGAAAACCAGCATAAGCCTAATGAAACTCAGAAGAAATATGCGCAACTTTTTGCGGATGAAGGGGTAGATGTGGTACTTGGTACACACCCTCACGTTATTCAGCCCGTTGAGTGGGTCAAGAGTACCCATAATCATCATCAAACGCTCGTGGCCTATTCGTTAGGTAATTTTCTGAATGGACAGTATGGCGGTGATGAGAACAATCAGCTTCTAGGACGTTTAAACTTTAAGATTGTTGAAGCTCCTAAAGGCCCTCATTTGGAAAATGTCACATGGACCAGTATGGTGAATCATTATGAACAGACGGTACCAACAGATAAGCGTACGAGACATCACTTTAACATTTACAAGTTAGATGATTATAGCGATAAGCTGGCACAACGACATGGTTTAAATAGTGATGCCAAAAGCCAATGGAATATTAAACACTTACAAGATATTACGAAAGATGTTATAGATGATGAATTTTTAAATGAAAAAAGTTTATAAAACAACGTGATTATAAGAAATAAATAAGGCTAATGAGGAGATGAACTTACTTCCCATTAGCCTTATTTTTAATTACTTATTTATTTTGTTCGGCGAATGCTTTTGAGATGTCACGTAGTTTTCTAGGTGAGTCATCCCATTTCATTGTAACTTCAGTAAAATGCATTTGGTCAGGTGTGTCATTAATATCTTTGAAGACCTGTTTTAATTCATTTGAACTTTTGGCTTCGTGTATCGCTACATTATCGCCACCAAATAATTTAGGTAATGCTTTATAATTCCACATATGGATATCGTTATATGGTTCTTCCATGCCGTGAATGAGACGTTCTACAGTATAACCGTCGTTATTTATCACAAAGATAATAGGTTTAATATTATAACGAATCATTGTTGATAATTCTTGTACTGTTAATTGTAACGACCCATCACCAATTAATAAGATATTACGACGTGAACTATCAGCCATTTGAGTACCTAATGTCGCTGGTAGTGTATAGCCGATAGAACCCCATAATGGTTGACCGATGAATGTCATTTCTTTAGGTAAAGAGAGTTCATAGGCGCCGAAGAAAGATGTGCCTTGTTCGGCAATTAAGATATCATTGCTTCCTATAAATTCTTGCATCATGTTAAAGTATGTTGCTTGTGTTAGCACGTCATCTGATAATTCGTAATCTGGTTTGTCTGCCTTTTCAAAAGTAGGGGCAGAACCTTCATATTGATAATCTAGTGTATTTAAACCAGCAAGTAAATTAGGCAATGTGACGTCATTATCTATCGTATCGTTCATTTTGAAATAGCGATGATTCAACATTATGACGTCATCTACATCAAATTCGTAAGAGAAACCTGCTGTAGCTGAATCAGTTAATTTAGCCCCGATATTTAGAATGACATCACTATTATTTACATAGTCTTTAATATTATCGTCCGCAATTTTACCGTCGAAAACACCGATATAATGTTCATTCTCTTCGTTAAAAGCACCTTTACCTAGTGATAATTGCGCTAATGGGATGTGTGTGTGATTTACAAAGTTTTCTAATTGATCATGTAAGTGGAAGCTATTAACTTCATGCCCTGCAATAATGACAGGTTGTGAAGCGGACTTTAATTTCTCTGCGACCATATCAATGTAGCGCTGAACATCTTGTTCAGGTGCTTCCGCTACCTCGTATGATTGCTCAATATCGATTTCAGTCATCGCAACATCAATAGGTAAATGAATGTGTACCGGACGACGTTCATGAATAGCAGCATTAATAACTCTTGGAATTTCAGTTGTAGCATTGTCTACAGTAATATATGCTTGTGCTGTGGTAATATGGGCAAACATTTTTTGATAGCTATCAAATTTTCCTTCGCCTAATGAGTGGTGTACGTATTTGCCAGCTTGTTCAACTGCTTGCGTAGGGGCACCAGTTATAGCAATTACAGGCACGCGTTCAGCGTATGAGCCAGCGATACCGTTCACTGCACTTAATTCCCCTACTCCAAATGTTGTAACAAGCACGCCAAGTCCATGTATACGCGCGTATCCATCTGCTGCGTAACTACCGTTCAACTCATTCACTGCACCAATCCATTCAACGCCATCATGACGTACAATATCATCAAGAAATGCGAGATTGAAGTCTCCTGGCACGCCAAATATTTTATCTACACCAGCTGTATGCACTGCGTCCATTAAATATTGTCCTACACGTTGTTTCATATACATTCCACCTTTGTTTCTATATTGAATACATTTTAAATATAAATCGGAAGATTAATAAAGTCAATTTACTTGACCTTTTAGTGACCTTTTTCTGAAAATTGATTATAATATGTATAATAATTCATATTTGAAAAGGACAGGAGCTTATGGATAGTAATAAAAATGAATATGAACACATGTTATTTTATTTTGCTTATAAGACATTTATTACAGCAGCAGATGAAATTATAGAAAAATATGGCATGAGCAGACAACATCATCGCTTTTTATTCTTTATTAATAAATTGCCAGGCATCACGATAAAGCAATTATTAAGAACATTAGAAATTTCAAAACAAGGATCTCATGCTACATTACGTAAACTTAAAGAAGAGGGACTCATCGTTGAACAAACGGCTGAAGAAGATCGTCGCGTTAAGCAACTCTTTCCAACCCCAAAGGGCAGTAAATTAGTAGATAAACTTAATAAAGCTCAAAATAATTTAATGCAAGAAACCTTTCAAAAAGTTGGTCATGATTGGTATGACATTATGGAAGAACTTGCGAATTATCGCGAAGGTTTTCAAGACATTGAACATTTGAAGGAAGATAAAAGAAACTAGGAGACTGTTAAAGCTTCTAGTTTTTTGTGGTTTAATGTGAATTTATGTTGAATAAGATTGCTATAATGTTTAATTTTCAAAAAGATTGTGTTAAAACTTAATAATTTTGTTGTATTTTTCAAAATTAAAAGTAATATTGAACTGTAATTATTTAAACTTTTAAGGGGAGCAAAAATGAAAAATAAAAAATTATATCATTATCTTTCGCATAAGTGGCTATTGGGAGTAGCTTCTACAGTTATCGGCATAGGGTTACTAAGCGTAATTGAGGGGCAAGCACAAGCCGCTGAAACAACTCAACAAACAACTTCAAAGTTAGATACATCATCAACTAAGCCTATTAAGAAGACAAGCCAAAATAAAGAAGTTAGCCAGGTTACTCAACCAAAGTTAACAACCTCATCTAGAACGACACAATTAATTAATACACCTAAAGGCAAGCAATCTATTAAAACAGTGACGCCAAAATATAAAGCACCGAGTCTTAAGGTAGTGAAACCTGTCACAACACATAAAGTGACGACTAGAATGTTGAAATCGAAGCCAGTACAATCCGAAGTAGCACCTAAAAGCTCGGTATCATCTAAAAAGGTTCCGCAAACTAAGAGATTAGAGACTAAAACTTCATCAAAATATAGAACGAAAGTACCTACGAAAGCGAAAGCAACTTCTACGTCAAATACAAAAGTTAAAACCACATATCCATCAACACAAAGTCACTCAAAAACATCTAAAGTGAATGCTTCGCATAAAATAACTAAAAAAAGTACAAAACAAGTCAATGTAAAATCTAAAAAGACTACAAAAATTACAAAAACAAAAGCCACAATTGCATCAGTTAAGACATCTATGCCGACAAATACTACTCAGGTTAAAACGATACCGCAATACAGAGTAGGTAGAAATATAACGGATCACTATAATTCAATGAGCGAATTATTAAACCACACTCAGCAAGGAGTGGATTGGACAAAAGAAAGTTCTGATAATCATAGTAGAGTGTTAATAATGGCGCCACACGGGGGAAATATCGAACGAGGGACGACAGAGTTAACTAAATTAATTGCAGCAAAGGGTAACTATGATTATTATGCGTTTAATGGAATTAAAAAGCCAAATAGCAATGAGTTACATGTAACTTCCACAAATTATGATGACCCGGATTTAATTAATCGTAATTATTATAAAGATGTTTCTGTAACGGTTCACGGTGTACGGGCACAAAAAGGGGTGCTAGAAAATACAGTATGTATAGGTGGGTTAGATTACAATTTAAGAAATCTTATCAAAACTGAATTACTAGGACATCAATTTAATGTACAAGATGCAAATGGTTATATAGCTGGAACGTCATCAAATAATATCGCTAATTTTAATTGGAGAGGACAAGGAGTTCAACTAGAGCTTACTTCAGATCTTCGCGACACAATGTTAAGAGGAGACGTCACGGATAATGGCTTATCAGTGATGGACAATTTTGCTACGGCGATTAACAACGCCATTACACAATACTTAATTTAATAGAAAATGGCGACAGAAATCTAATACTAAATTAAAGACTGAGACACTTATGAATAAATGTCTCAGTCTTTATAAGCTTATTAGAAATTTTTACTCATTTCTCTTGCTTCAGCAAGTGACGCGGCTTTAATTTCTTCAGTTCTTTCAGGTTCAGCGTTGTGACCTTCGATAATGACTGTTTCATATGAAGGTACACCTAAGAATGACATGATTGTTTTTAAGTAACGATCGCCACTTTCCATTTCAGCTGCAGGGCCTTCTGAATAAAAACCACCACGTGATTGGATGTGTAATACTTTTTTATCTGTTAAAAGACCTTGTGGACCTTCAGCAGTATACTTGAAAGTTTTACCAGCAATTGAAATTGCATCAATATAGGCTTTTAATACTGGTGGGAATGATAAATTCCACATTGGTGATACGAAGACATATTTATCAGCTGAAAGAAATTCATCTAAAATTGCGCTTAAGCGATCCACTTTTTGTTGTTCTTCATTAGTAAGTGTATCGCCATTACGTAACTTGCCCCAACCTGTTAACACGTCTTTGTCAATCATAGGAATATCTTCTTTAAATAAGTCGATGTGTTTAATTTCATCGCTTGAATGGTTCTCTTTATATGATTCTAAAAATGCTTTACCAGCTGCCATTGAATTAGATGCTAATTCATCTAATGGATGTGCTGTAATGTATAATAATTTAGCCACAGTCATGCTCCTCAAATCATTTATTTCGAAATCGATATAATAAATATATTGGATTTTCAAAAATTTGCAATACTTTTCAATGAAAATCAGACCATTGGGGTATAGGAATGTTTAATGTAGGTTTTAAAAATATGTTAATTAAGTGTATAATATAGGTAAATTTAGATTTAAATACACAGAAGAAATCTAATGAATGTAGAACCTTAAAGGAGTGACAGACGTGAGAGGATTATTAATTACAGTAGTTTTAGGCGTAGCTGCATATGTTAGTTTCAAGAAATATCAAAATAAAGTTAATGAAATGCCTAATATTGAATATTAATATTGTAAGCCATGATGTTTTTGTAATGAAAAACGTCCTGGCTTTTTATTTTATATTAATTCTACATAATAATTATTGAATTTTCCTAAATTCAAATAAGTGCTATCTGATGTGGAAAATATAAATATTTTTTATTTAAAAAGACAAATATTGGCTATGTAGTATTATATAATATTCGGAAGAGGCTTTTCTTACTAAATTGATTGGGGCAAACGGACAACATTATATAATTAATTATTGAATACATAATCAATGTATTTATAGTATAAAATGTAAAAATTTACATGATATTTACATAAGTTTAAAAGTTCTTTTAAATTATTGTTATACGATGAAGTGTAACGGTTTATAGGCGTAAAACGTCTTATAACAACTGTCTACATAGAAAAAAATGAATTTTTTTAAAAAATATAAAGTTTTGAAATGTATATATTTTAAAAATTTGTTGTAAAACTCTTTTTAAAAATATAAAATTAGTAACG
>NZ_PPRG01000065.1 GCF_002902625.1 Staphylococcus devriesei | reverse complement strand
AGCTCAATAAAGTTTTTAGCTATGATTGGATCATCTCGGTAATCTTCTCGGTACAACTTTCCCAGCAACTTCTGAAACTCAATTACCGTCATGTTGTAAACCTTTGTGTGCGTTTGTAGTAATCAAATTCAATCACGCCTGTTTCGCCGTCTTTATTTTTAGCTATATTGCATTCAACTACCGACTTTCCGAAGCTGTCTTGCTCATCTTGGTTGTAGTAATCGTCTCGGTACAAAAGCATGGCTAAACTTGCGTCTGCTTCTATACCTCCTGCCTCTTTCATGTCAGATAACATAGGACGTTTATCATTACGTGTTTCTACGCCTCGACTCAGTTGAGATAATAAGACGATAATTGCACCCGTTTCATTAGCAATTACTTTCAAATCGCGGGAAATTTTTTCGATGCCATTTCTACGGTCTAATTTGGCGTCTGTTTGCATTAATTGAAGGTAGTCGATAAATATTACCTGTTGCTCATCTTTGCTCTTTAATGCCTGTTTACGCACTTCCTGCGTAGTCACATTACTTTGAGTGTTAATATCAACATTCAACTTCAAAATTTGGCTCGCAACGCTGGTTAATTTAGTGATTTCATCGGGTGTTAAATCTTTCATTTCTTTAATTCTAGTTAGCTCAATTCCAGTTTTAGTAGCTAACATTCGTTTTAAAATTGAAACGCCTGTTGTCTCTAAACTAAAGAAAGATGTTTTATAGCCCTGATTTGCGATATTAAGCATCATATTAAGCGCAAATGCTGTTTTACCTACTGACGGTCTAGCAGCGATTACAACTAACTGTGTAGGCTCTAAACCGCCAATTTTGTAGTCCATTAACGGAAAGCCTGTTTTGATTTGTGCTTTAGGTTCATCGCTATACAATTCTTCAACAAAATCATCAATAATCGCTTTAATATTACTTTCGTCATTAGCGCTAATCATCGACACATCATTTAGTCCGTTTAACATACTTTCAAAATTTTGAATGGTAGGTTGTTGGTTGAAGTCATTAATCACTTCATAGGCTTGTGAGATTTGATATAGTTCTAATAATCTTTGTTGGTAGCGTTCAAAAATGCCGTAGCCAATAAATTCAGAATTATAAAGTCGCTCTATTGTTTCAAAGTTCAAAAAATCTTTATCTTCGGTTGTTTTCAAATAGATGTCTTGGTGGTCGACTTTACCTACTTCAAACACATAATCTATAAACGTTTTTAAATCTTGGTTGTAGAACATTTCGGGTTTAATACGTAACTTTTCAATTAGATCTGGTTTTTTAAGTAAGCTAGCGATAATCGTTTGTTCAATCTCTCGACGTTCATTCATCGTTGTTCACTCCAAACTTACTTATTGTTTTCTTAAATTCATCTATCCTACGTTGACGTTCAGCTCGATATTCAGGATCGTTAGCCATTTTATATCGATGTTCTTTGATATCGTCAGGCACTTCTTCGTATTCCATCTTTTTTGGTGCTTTTCTCATAACGCTAGGAAGATTAGGAGGATAAGGATTGCCACTGTTGATATATTCTTTAACCGCTTTTTGAGTTAGTTCAAAATCTCCGTTTTCACTTAACACTTGAACCCATGTTTCTAATTTTGGTTTATCAAAATCTAGGTTATATAAGTGCCTAATGCTTTTTATAATTTCTAATGCTTGTTGTTTAGTCATACTCATTAGTTATCATTCAGCTCCCTCTCCATTGCTGCGATAACATCATCAGTTTCACTTTTCTTTTTAGGTTTGATTTTGTTTTCTGCGTCAGCTTTAGTTTTTACGCTTTCTTTTGCCCAATTATTTAACACTTTGATTAGATAACCTACATGACAACCTTTTTCTTTTGTATAATCAGTAGCTACCTCAACAACTTCATCTGCATGTTCACCTATATCATCAACTGCATATCCTATCTGTTCCATTTGGTAAGGAGTTAGGTTATTATCTAAAAATGTGATTACATAATTAATTGCTTTTGAGAAGACGTCGTTACTTCTATCTTCTTTATTCTTATTCTTATATTCTTCTTCTTCTTCTTCTGTATCGTTACGTAACGTTACGGTAACGTTACTTTCTATTTGATTTTGCTTTTTTCGTTCTCTATAACGTTGTTGTCTAAGTCTATTCTTTTCGTTATGTTTGCTTTTACTATCTAAACTTTGGTGCTTTTCCCAATTAGTTACTTTATAGACACCTTGATTATCATCTATCATTCCTAATGTTTTAAACGTTTGTAATGCTAATCTGATAGAATTAATAGGTCTGTTAAATTCATTTGCTAACATCTCGTCGTTGTACGGTAAGTTTTCAGATAGCATAATATAACCATGCTCGTTATATTTACCAGCAAGCGTCAACAACTTGACCCACACTGTAATGATTGTGTCTCGTTCAGGTAACGCCTCAATATACTTAATCTTGCTATCGTCGAACATACCAACTTTAAGTTTTATCCATGATACTTCAGCCATTTTTTACACCTCTCTTAAAATCAGAATGGAAGATCATCCGAACTAATATCAATTGGTCCATTTGTGTTTTGCATACCATTATTAAATGGATTGTTACCTGATTGTGTTTGTCCTTGTTGTTGAGGTTGGTTATTTTGTTGATTACTATTCTTCGGTTCTAAGAATTGAACGCTATCAGCCACAACTTCCGTTACAAATACACGTTGACCGTCTTTTTCATAGCTACGTGTCTGAATACGACCATCTACCCCAGCAAGTTGTCCTTTTGATAGATAATTATTTACGTTTTCCGCTTGTCGTCTGAAAGCTACTACGTTTATAAAATCAGCCTCTTGTTCGCCATTTTTATTTTTAAACGGTCTATTTACTGCTAATGTAAATCTTGCATTTGCTACATTGCCTTCATTAAAATTTGGATCTTTCGTTAATCTACCTACTAAAATTACTCTATTTATCATTGGTCATTCTCCTTATATTTTTTCGCCATTGCTTGAATGTTATTGATTGTAGTTACTGCTTGTTGTTCAGACATTGACGTGTAATCTTGTATCCCAAAAGTTTGTTCTGCTTGTTGTTGCGTTACGTCTTTTCCTAACGACTTCATCAAATCAACAAAATCAAACACTTCTTGTTTTAGAACGCCAACCGTTTTACTACTTACTTTGTTGTATTTTTCTTGTTTTTGTTTAGCATCTGCATCATCTTCATCAGTTGGAATGTTGAAGAATTTCATTAAAAAGTATCTTTCCGCGTAAGTTAATGCGGTACCATGCGCTTTAGATACATCGTCCTGTTGGCCAACTGCGAAGAAAGGTACTTCTAAAATTTCTTGCGGATTATCTGCGTTGATCCATTTATAAGTCAGTTTCAATTTAACAATATGTTCTGGCTTACCTTTCGCATTTGTGGTTTCAGTTATTTCTTCATTTTCTGTGTATGGTACAAGTAATAAATTATGTTCAATCATCTTGTTTCTTATTCTATGAAGGACTTGAGAGCCACTTACGTAAGAATAGTTGTAACCTTTGGTGTCTTTAGTAAAACCATCAATATTAGCTTTAACATCTGCTATTTTTTGGTATAAATTAAGTTGTTCAGTCATACTCAACCTCCTCATACTTTACTGATGTAGTTTCTACTTTTTTTATCGCGACGTGATGTGTCATATCGATTGATATATCATCTAGACCGTCAAATTCTCTTGCTCTTCGTTCATCTCTAGAATAAGATGTATCTTCAGCATGATTAGGACGATTGCTAATATAAAGTGGAAACGGAGCGCTTCTAAGTTTGATTAAATACGTTACGGATTGTTTCATCTAAATAGGCCTCCAATCGTTTATATTTAGCTTTCTCATGCGCTATCCTTTCACTTTTTCTAGTGTTTAACTCATTTAAAACGGCTATATGGTCATATGCTGTTTCTAATTGATTAGCGGCATGTTCAAGTTTCATTTCTAATGTGTCAGCTTTTGCACGATAAGATAGAAGCTCTATATATTCATCTTTTGTTATTGTGAACCCTTGCATAATTACACTCCTTGTAATACGATTAAGACATGTTTTGTTACGTCAACGCTTATTTTGACTGTTACTCATTGCCGTGAGTTTCAGTCTTTTTTACGTAGTACACATATTCGAAGAATAAATATGTTGCTATCGCACTGAGCAACGCATATCCTACTGCTTTAGTTATCACTAATTCGGCTAGCATGAGCAGGGAAAATACTGTGTTAAACATCATGCCACTGACTAAAATTGTTTTGTCTGTGCTAGTCATAAGAAACCTCCTCTAATGCTTTAATTCTTTCGTCTGATAAATCTTCATAAGGCATACGCTCTCTTAATAAAGGTAGTGGCACTCTACCGGCTACAGTAATGTAACCTGCACGTTCCATTTCTTTGTTTAATGATCTAATAATTTTTTGTGCTTTCGATTTTGAAATTCCTAACAACAACGCTAGTTCATTAATGCGTAAATGATTTTTCTTCATTTTGTTTTCTTCCTTTCGTGTATAATTTAGTTATCCCTTTATGAAGGGAGGTGAATTAATAAATGTATTACGACCCTTTAAGAAATGTCAGAGGAATTATTAATAAAACTGTATCTGATTTGGAATCGTCAAGACGAATGGCCATGAAACCTTTGCTGCAATCTAACGTGAATTTATCTAGAACTTTGGAAATCAATAGATACTTCAAAAAACAACTTTTACGAACTGGCTTCATAAACACATTTAATTTAAAATCAATGGAGTTAATTAGACTAACTAGAAAACCGTCTTTAAATTTTCTTGCTATATCTGCTTCTTATAATTTCCAAAGAAATTTATTTTCTGAAAAAGCGATAAAGTCTTTTAAGGATATTTACAGGTTTGATGATGATGTAGTTTCTCAAGCGCAACAAACTGTTCGAGATTTTTATATCAACCCAACTGCAATCTCTACTTTGGCTGAATCCATCAATTCGACCTATCCAATAAATAATCAAAACTCCTATAATAGATATGAAAAATTTATCAATACTTTCAAAAATGACTATCCACATCCTTTCAAGTCAGCAATAAAATGGTCGAGTGGCATCGTTGGAAGTGCTAATGTTCAAAATTTTGTAACTAATTATATAAACAACGATGATTTACACATTCAAAGCTCATTGATATTTGTCATAGTGTGTTTAGTAACTTTTTTATCAACTTATTGCCCTGGTTTTAAAAATCATTAGTGTCAGCTATAATTTCGATTTCGACGATTTCCCTCATTCTGCTCACTGCCATGAGTAGTTTGAGGTTTTTTGTTTTGTTCCTGCATTGTTCGTCCTCCTTAATTTGTTTGTTCGATTGTGGGTTAAGCTAGTCTTTCTAAAACTCCGTAATCTCCATGTCTTTCTGCTGTATCTATCTGACTATCTGTA
>NZ_PPRG01000063.1 GCF_002902625.1 Staphylococcus devriesei | reverse complement strand
ATACTATAATAAAGTAATAGCTTAAATTTTAAGTTTAAAAAAATATATCATAGGTGCGAAATATGTTTAACTTATTTATTTTATTACATGAGCGCGTTGGTTTAATCATTATCATTGCTTATATGTTAATGAACATTAATCATTTTAAGACGATGATGGGTGAACGTGAGAAATTACGGTCGCAATGGCAACTAACGATTCTCTTCTCGCTCTTTGCGATTATCTCGAACTTTACTGGCATCGAAATTGAAAATGGCAAAATTGTGTCTAGCAATATTTACTACCATTTGAACAGTGAAGCTTCTATGGCTAACACACGCGTTTTAACGATAGGCATGTCAGGATTAATTGGCGGGCCTTTTGTCGCGATTATTGTAGGTATCATTTCAGGGTTATCTCGCCTCTTCATAGGAGGTGCGAACGCTTATACTTATTTGATTTCATCTGTGATTATCGCCTTGGTTTCTGGCTTTTACGGTTACCGTACTATGCGCCGTTATACGTATCCTACTGTTTTAACAGGAGCAATTATTGGTGCTTTAAATGAGGCTATTCAAATGATTTGTATCATTGTATTTGCCAATCATACCTCTGCCGCTTGGTCCTTGGTACAATTCATTTCATTACCGATGATTTTAATTAATAGTATCGGAACGGCAATATTTTTATCGATAATTTTGTCAACTTTACGACAAGAAGAACAGACACGTGCAATTCAAACACATGATGTTTTAGAATTGGCTAATAAGACGTTACCTTACTTTCGTTCTGGATTGAATGAAGCGTCTGCACGTCCGGTTGCTGAAATCATTTTAAAATTAATGAAAGTATCGGCCGTCGCGATTACAAATAAAACTGATATCTTAACGCATGTGGGCGCTGGTAGTAATCATCACGTGGCTAAAAAAGAGATTATTACCCATCTCTCCAAAGAAGTTATTCGAACTGGGAAATTAAAAGAAGCACATTCTAAAGAAGGGATTGGTTGTAATCATCCTAATTGTCCACTTAAAGCTGCGATTGTTATTCCTTTAATGACTAACAAAGAAGTTACTGGTACTTTAAAATTTTATTTTACGGACAAGCATGATATTACTACATCGACAAAACAACTCACTCGAGGTTTAGCAAACATTTTCTCAAGTCAACTGGAATTAGGCCAGGCTGAAACACAAAGCAAACTCTTACGAGATGCAGAAATCAAATCATTACAAGCACAAGTGAATCCGCATTTCTTCTTTAATGCGATTAATACAATTTCAGCTCTTGTACGTATTGATAGTGAGAAAGCTCGAAAATTATTATTACAATTGAGCCAATTCTTTAGATCTAACTTGCAAGGTGCTCGAAATAATACGATTACATTAGATAAAGAATTGCAACAAGTTGAGGCGTATTTAGCGCTTGAACAAGCGCGTTTTCCTGATCGTTTTACGATTAAATATCGCATTGATGATTCTTGTGAAAATGTGTTGATTCCACCTTTTATTATTCAAATTTTAGTTGAAAATGCGGTAAAACATGCGTTTAAACATCGCCGTACAGATAACATCATCAATGTAGAAGCACATTCTAAACAACAAACGCTTAAAATTACAGTTAGCGATAATGGTCATGGTATCGAAGCTGAAAAATTACCGCTAGTTGGGCAAATGAGTGTGACTTCAGAAACTGGAACAGGTAGCGCCTTAGAGAATTTAAACCGTCGTTTAATAGGACTATATGGTTCAAAAGCACAATTGCATTTTGATTCCACTGCACAAGGTACAACTGTAAGTTGTTATATTCCCTATAGTTACACAAAGGAGGACAACTAAGTGAAGACATTAATCGTTGATGATGAACCCTTAGCTCGTAATGAATTACATTACTTATTAGATAAAATCTCAGGATTTGACTTGATTGATGAAGCAGAAAATATTGAAGAAACGTTAGAAAAATTACTATATGAAACTTATGATTTAGTCTTTATAGATATTAATTTAATGGATGAAAATGGTATAGATTTAGCGCGTAAAATACAAAAAATGAAACACGCACCTTACATTATTTTCGCTACGGCACATGATACATTTGCGGTTAAAGCGTTCGAACTTAACGCAATTGATTATATTCTAAAGCCTTTTGAACTCGAACGTGTAGAACAAGCCATACAGAAAGTGAAAAAAATTGCTAGCTTTCCGTCTAAAACATCAGAAGAGATAACGTCTAATCAACAAGTGTCATTTCCCGAAATATCTCAAACTTCAAATAATGAGGAATCAGTCCTACCTATTGAAGCAAACGAACGTATTTATATTATTAACATCAATGATATTACTGCCGTATCTGTCCACAACGGTGTGTCGACGATTACGACTACTAAATACACGTACGAAACAACTGAACCGCTAAATTACTATGAGAAAAAATTGCCAGACAACAAGTTTATCAAGATTCACAGAGCTACAATTATTAATAAACAACACATCGACTGTATTGAACATTGGTTTAATTATACGTACCAAGTCACAATGCGTTCTGGCGCAAAATTCCAAGTAAGCCGTTCATATATGAAGCCTTTTAAACACGAAATCGGACTACTTTAAATTAATAACGAGATTAGGAATTAAACCTTAGCATACAGACGTAGACATGATTCATATTTGAGTCATGTCTACGTCTTTTTTATTAATACTCCTTTTATCAATCCTTCGTATTGTTTGGGAGCGAGACAGAAATCTAGGGAGCGAGACAGAAATCTAATGTAATTTCAAAGATTTCGTAGTCCCGCCCCGGCAACGTTGACTAGAAATGAAGAAAGTGAAGCTCGAACGCATCTTCATTTCAGACAACTACTGCCAAATTTCAAAGATTTCGTAGTCCCGCCCCGGCAAGGTTGGCTAGGAATGAAGAAAGTACAGATTTGACGTATCTTAATTTCAGACAACTACTGCCAAATTTAGCAATTAGAGTATTCTTTTAGGAGTCTATCCAACAATACTACGTTGGTTATGTAATTTCTCATTAAAATACTTAAAATAATAAGATATTTCCAAGTGGTTTTTAATAGAATCAATAAATATAATAGTCTCTATTTTATTACAATAGACGTTATCATTTTCTCTTTAATTTGAAAGATTTATCTCCTTGTTTCAGATTCTTATTTTTTTAATTTTAATAAAGCGTTTTCTTGGTTTTCAACTGTAATTTAATGCAACTCACCCAATTATTTCTGTAACTCACAGATAAATGTGCCACAAAAAACTGTTTCCGTTCTATTCTAAATACATTAAATGAAAGAAAAGGGAGCGTTTATTTATGTCGAATGAGAATGCCTCAAATGGTGCTGCTCAACGAACTGGTAAGTTAGCTAAAACTTACAACTTTTTCCAGCAAGCATTAACCATTGCCATAGTATTATTCATTTCTAAAATTATTGAAAGTTTTATTCCATTTCCAATGCCCGCTTCAGTAATTGGTCTTGTATTATTATTCATTCTATTGTGCACAGGCATCGTGAAATTAGGACAAGTTGAAGGCGTAGGGACTGCACTCACAAACAATATTAGTTTCCTATTCGTTCCTGCTGGAATATCTGTAATTAATTCATTACCAATTTTGAGCCAGCATCCTATATTAATTATTTTATTAATCATCGTTTCAACATTATTACTATTAATCTGTGTAGGTTTTGTTTCTCAATTATTCGTAACAAAATCATTATTCCCATCTAAAGAACAAAATGAAAAAACTAAACTTGGGGAGGGTAACTAATGGTTGATCACTTAGGTATTACAACACCATATTTCGGAATTTTACTTTCACTTATTCCATTCGTTATCGCGCAATACTTTTATAAAAAGACAAACGGCTTTTTCCTACTTGCACCACTATTCGTAGCCATGGTAGCAGGTATCGTATTTCTAAAAGTAACCGGCATTAGCTACGCAAACTATAAAATCGGTGGGGACATCATTAACTTCTTCTTAGAACCCGCAACAATCAGTTTTGCGATTCCCTTATACAAAAAACGCGACGTACTTAAAAAATACTGGTTACAAATCTTCGGTGGTATCGCAATTGGGACATTAATTGCACTTATCTTAATTTACTTAGTCGCAATCATCTTCCAATTAGGCGATAAAATTGGAGCATCAATGTTACCACAAGCGGCTACAACAGCTATTGCTTTACCAGTATCTGAAGGTATCGGTGGTGTAAAAGAATTAACATCATTAGCCGTTATCCTTAACGCAGTTGTTATCTCTGCACTAGGAACTAAAATTGTTAAATGGTTTAAAATTTCAAACCCTATTGCCCGTGGTTTAGCATTAGGTACAAGCGGACATACACTTGGTGTTGCCGCTGCTAAAGAACTTGGTGAAACTGAAGAATCAATGGGTAGTATCGCCGTAGTTATCGTCGGTGTTATTATCGTAGCCATCGTTCCACCACTCGCTTCAATCTTGTTTTAATTAATTATTAAGTAAAAAAGACAATTTCTATTTTATTTCAATAGAAATTGTCTTTTTCGTCTTTTTATAGAGTTTAGTAGATTCATCAGATTTTCTTAAAATTTGATGTGGTTATTAATTTAACTTACTCATATCCTTCTAGAATAAAAATAATAGACTGAAGCATTGATTAATAAAATTAAAAAAGTAGTCACGTAAATAATGAATTGATATAATGACGAAATTTCAGAAAATAACGTTAAAAAAACTATAGCAATTCCAGCAATGGCGATTATATTTAATATTATTAACAATTTATTCATCATATACCTCCCTTGATATTAAATGCTTTATACGTATTAGAATTTCAATTTCGTTTCTTATGTTATCTTTATTGTTAACGTATCTATATTTTTTCAAAAATTCAATTTTTTTAAGTTTTTAAGTTATTAATACTCGTCAATTAAATTTGTACAACTTAGTATTGTTGGCGAGACTCTTGAGGGAACAGGGCTAGGCTAAGACCGTGGCTTAGCCAGTCCCCCTAAGAACGCGAGCCAAACAATACGGAGTATTAATATTAAAAGAGGAGGGAAGATGACATCAACTAGACATCATCTTCTCTCCTAGAATTTTAATTTTCATAATTAGACTTATACTTTTATTTTAATTAATGCTTTGAACTTGGTTTTGTCGTTTTTTGCTTTTATTTGTTGGATCTAGTCGGCGTTCTAAAAAGCGTAGTCCTAAATCAATTAGAATAGCGATTAAGGCAATTGGAATCGCCCCCGCTAAAATATATACTGTACCATCTGTAGAATTAGTACCACGAATAATAATATCACCTAAGGTTGGCGCTCCAATAAATGAACCGATTGCCACAATACCAATCGCTACAACTAACGCAATTCGAATACCTCCAAGAATAACAGATAATGATAATGGCAATTCTATCATACGCATAACTTGGTTTTTAGTCATGCCCATACCTTTGCCAGCATCTTTAATATTATAATCTACTTCTGTTATACCCGTGTACGTATTTTTTATAATTGGAAGTAAAGCGTACAAGAAGACCGCAAACACAACCGTTGTAGGTCCTAAACCGAGCGATAACATCAGTATCGCTAACATTGCGATTGCTGGTACCGTTTGAATAATATTCGCAATTGTAATTAACGGCCACGCCAATTTAGTATAACGTGAAATCAAGATGCCTAATGGAATACCTATAATACATGCAAATAGTACCCCATAAACTGACATTAATAAATGTTTAAAAAACAACTCCATTAGATAGCCAAAGTTCAAGGTATAATATTCATAAAGTGAACTTAACAAGTTACCTTTCATTAGTTTTGACCACCCTTCTTAGTATCATCTTCGAAATAATTATGTTTTTTCACATACTCTTCAGCAATAACAGCTGGCTCTTTTCCTTTACCATCCGCTTCATAATTTAATTTCTGCATTTCTTCCGTACTAATTTTACCTTCAAGTTTCTGTAAAGCTTTATCAATTTTAGGATTATCTTTGATTAGTTTTTCAGTTGCTAATGGGCTTCCGTCATATGGCGGGAAGAATTTACGATCATCTTTTAAGATTTTTAAATCATACGCCGCAATACGACCATCTGTGGAATACCCTACTGCTACATCTAACTTTTTATTCTTCAACGCATCGTAAACCAAACCAATTTGCATTGGTCGTGCACTCGAAAATTTGAAACCATAATCTTTTTGGAACGCTGGATAACCATCGCCCGCACGGTTCATCCATTGCGTATCCATACCTAAACGCAATTCATCTTTATATTTTTTCAAATCTGAAACCTTTTCAAGATGATATTTCTCGGCAACTTCTTTCGTCACCATAAATGCATACGTATTCTCAAATCCAAATGAATTATAAAACTTCTGATCATATTTCTTTTTGAAAAGTCTTTGCGACTCTGACATCGCCTTTTTCGTATCTTTCGTTGGTGGCGCCTCAAGTACACTTGTTAATTCAGTCCCTGTATATCTTACGGCGGACATATTTACGTCGCCACGTTGTAAGGCGTTATGTTGAATAATACTAGACCCCAAATTACCAACAATCGTCGGCTTAATTCTGTCATTGGTGTAATGTTCAATCATCAACTTTTCAATATTTGCCATAATTTTTGTCTCACTTGTTTCAGTAGCGGTAATCTTCACACTGTCTTTGCCATCGCCATCGCCTAAACCTGGTAAGCTACATCCAGATAATACAACGAGAGACAATGCCATAAGTATGAAAGTAAGTTTTAACTTTTTCATTAATTCAATATCCTCCCTTATTATCTAGATACTTTTAATCCTTTAGGCACGGCCCATTTTTCAACTAAAGAAAGTAAAAAGTCTACGATTAGTGCTAAACATGTTACTAAAACCGCTGCGCTAATAATCATTGGTGGTTGGTAAAGGTTTAATCCATTAAATACTAAATCGCCTAAACCACCGGCACCAACGTAACTGGCAAGCGTCGCCCAACTAATCACATAAACACTTGATAAACGAATACCACTAATAATTAAAGGTAACGCCAATGGCAATTCTACGTCTTTCATAAGTTGTAACTTCGTCATACCCATACTCGTACCAGCTTGAATAATATTTTTATCGATATTTTGCACACCTAATACGGTATTATTTAAAATTGGTAATAATACATATATAAATAATGCAACTATTGCTGGTGTTTTACCTACACCAAAGATTGGAATCATGATGGCTAACACGGCTAACGTAGG
This sequence comes from Staphylococcus devriesei, assembly GCF_002902625.1. GTDB lineage: Bacteria > Bacillota > Bacilli > Staphylococcales > Staphylococcaceae > Staphylococcus > Staphylococcus devriesei. The sequence goes on along the minus strand of NZ_PPRG01000063.1, from coordinate 1,736 downwards.
AATGGTTTGAAGTACGCCCGCAATCGTCAACACTACATTCGCAGTTCGCTTTGTCTTAGATAATAAGATGCCTAAAGGTACTGCAACAATAATCGCAATGAGTAGTGCGATGATTGAAATATAAAAATGTTCAACCGTTTTCGATACGAGCTGACTTCCATACTCTTGGAAAAATTGTCGCATTAACGATCAACTCCTGACTCATGTGTTTCATCTATGTCGTGTGTGTCCAATCTATCTGTAACATCTTTCTGTTTATGCGTGGCATCTTTATCATTCTGTTGAGCAAGATCATTCTTCTCTTGATTACCTAGCTCATTTTCACGTTCAACATCGTTCATATGTGAGTCTGACAGAATCATATCTTGGTCTTCTTCGCCCCAAATTGAGTCGTAAACAATATCAACAAGGTTAGCACGTGTAATAAGGCCTATTAGCGTATTATCATTATCTACGACTGGGATGTTTCTAACGTTTCTTTTCAAGATTGTGCGCACAGAATCTTGTAATTTAGAATCAATATGTACTTTATATACATCACGTTGCATTGTATCTATCAGTTCTTTACGTTGACGTAATCCTTGATTAATATCTTCAATATCTAAGAATCCTAATAGACGGTTGTGGCTATTCACTACGAATAGTGTATCTACACGACGTTGTCTCATTATATTAACCGCGTCATTAAGTGAATCATCTGCTTTGACTGTAACTGGTGTAATCATCGCATCTTCTACAGTTCGCATATTTGGACGGTATTGAATAAGCCTATTTTGACCGATAAATTCACGCACGAAATCATTGGCAGGGTTTCTGAGTATATTATCTGGTGTATCATATTGCACTACTTTACCTTGAGACATAATACAAATACGGTCGGCTAATTTAATTGCTTCATCCATATCATGTGTGACAAAGATAAATGTTTTACCTAATTTTTGTTGTAATTCTTTAACTAAGTCTTGTAATGTATCACGAGTAATTGGGTCTAGCGCACCAAAAGGTTCATCCATTAAAATGATATCTTGTTCTGCTGCCAAGGCACGTACTACCCCTATACGTTGTTGTTGTCCGCCTGATAACTCAGAAGGATAACGGTCTAAATACTCTTCAGGTAAGTCTACTAATTTAATTAATTCCTTAGCTTTTGCATCTTTCTTTTCTTTAGACCATTTTAATAGTTTAGGTACTAAGACAATATTTTCGCGGATGGTCATATGTGGCATAAGCCCGATTTGTTGAATCACGTAACCAATACTTCTACGCAATTCTACAGGATTCATATTGCGTACATTCTTACCATTCATTTCAATTGTTCCTTCGGTAGCTTCAATCATACGATTAATCATTCTTAGCGCAGTTGTTTTACCACTACCACTTGTTCCAATAAAAGCAATAAATTCGCCAGATTCAATATCTAATGAAATATTGTCGACTGCTTTTTTATTACCAGAATATATTTTTGTTAAGTTTTTAATACTTAGCGTCATTCCATTTCCCCCTCTTGACATTCCCGATGAAAAATTTTCCAGACATAAAAAGGCCAGCAGTCCCGTTGTTAAACATATACTTGATAAGTCAAACAAGAGCCTAAAGGCCTTTGCTTTATAATTTTTTTATTTTTATTTCAAACAGAAAATCATCAATTTTTCATCATTTATAAATATATACCCTATATAAATTTTTTAAACATTTGTTAAACTGACTATTAAAAAAGTTCACAAATTATTTTTTTA
>NZ_PPRG01000062.1 GCF_002902625.1 Staphylococcus devriesei | reverse complement strand
CAATTATCAAATATTTGTAAAAATGACACATCAAAAGCGCTTTCATTTATGGTAAATTTATAAAGGAATAAAAAATAAATACTTTTTAAAAATTTAATCAATTTTTTAAAATAAGTATGATTTTGGGAGGATACAAATGTTTAAATTTTTTCAAAATTTAGGGAGATCTCTCATGTTGCCTGTTGCAGTGCTACCTGCAGGGGCAATCATTGTAGGGATTGGTAATTTACTCAAAGCTTTAGATGTTCTTCCTACAGTTGCGTTATTCTTTTCAACTGTCGGAACTGCAATTTTAGGTCAATTAGGATTAATCTTTGCTATAGGTGTTGCAATCGGTATGGCTAAGAAAAATGATGGAACAGTGGCTTTAGCAGGTGCATTAGGATTTGCTTTAGTTACGAAAGTATTAAATCCTGAAAATGTTGCTTTATTTTTTAACATTAAAGAAAAAGCAGTCAACTTAGGATTTATTAAGATGGATAATTCTAACGTTTTTCTAGGTATGATTATCGGTTTAATCGCTGCATATACTTATAATAAGTTTAGCGAAGTTGAACTTCCTATGGCATTATCATTCTTTAGTGGTAAACGTTTAGTTCCAATTATGACAGTTTTTTTCTGTACTGCATTAGCAGTTGTTCTATTATTCTTATGGCCAATTATTTTTAGTGCTATTGTTACATTTGGTAAATGGCTTGTTGGGTTCGGGTCATTTGGAGCGTTTTTATATGGTTTCTTTAACCGTTTACTTATACCAACTGGATTACATCACGCATTGAATGCAGTATTCTGGTTAGATACAGCAGGAATTAATGATATTGGTAAATTCCAAACTGGCCAAGACGCAGTAAAAGGCATTACTGGTCGTTATCAAGCTGGATTCTTCCCAATCATGATGTTTGGTATGCCAGCTGCTGCGTTAGCGATGTATCATAGTGCTGAAACTAAGCAACAAAAACAGGTTTGGGGCTGGTTTTTAGCTAGTGCTGTGTCTGCGTTTTTAGTAGGGGTAACAGAACCAATCGAATTCGCTTTCATGTTCGTGGCACCGATTTTATTTGTTATCCATGCGTTCCTTACAGGTTTATCTTTATTTATAGCGTCTGTCTTTCACTGGACTGCAGGATTCTCATTTAGCGCTGGGCTAATTGACTATGTTTTATCATTAATTAATCCAGTCGCAAACCATCCGTTAATGTTGCTCGTTCAAGGTCTCGTATTCTTTATTTTATATTATGTGATTTTCCGAATAGTTATTAAAGTCTTTAACTTAAATACTATTGGTCGTGGAGATAATCTACTGGCAGATCCAACAGATATTTCTAGCGATGACATTGACAATCAGGCCGTTGCTTCTGGAAAAGGGAAATACCATACAACTGCTAATCAAATTCTAGAAGGCTTAGGCGGTAGTGATAACATAGATACACTCACAAATTGTGCAACTAGATTAAGAATGGAATTGAAAGATAATTCTATTATAGATGAACAAAAGATTAGAAACGCTGGGGCAATAGGTGTGACTAAAAACGGTAAACACTCTACACAAGTCATCATTGGCACACACGTCCAACAAGTTGCAGATGAAATTGAAAAACATTTAAAATAATTTTGATTATTAGTTTGTATAAAGAATAATTTTCAATTAAAAATTTTAATTCAAAAAGGATAGTTTAGTAGCTATCCTTTTTATATTGTTGTTTTTCCACTTGGGTAGTATATATGAATTTAGATATCTAACTATGTCTTAAAATATGACTAAAATTAAAATGTTAATTCAAAAGCTATAGCTAATCAGTATTGGTATAAAGGGGGATGTAAAGTCCAATCTTACGTTCATTAGCTTTTTAATTTATGATAATATGGAGAGTAAGTAATTATTTTATAACTAAAAGAATCAGAATATTCGAAATTAATGGAGAGAAAAGGAAATGAAATCAATATTATTCGATGTCGATGGAGTGTTTTTAAGTGAAGAACGTTGTTTCGATGTTTCGGCGCTTACTGTTGAAGAAATACTAAAACACGAAGACTTCTTAGGCTTAGATACCTCTATACCATTTAAAGATATGAATGATGAACTCATTCATGATATACGTAAAAGAGTGTTTAAAGATGATCAAATTTTAACTCAATTAAAATCACTAGGATTAAATTCTAATTCGGATATGTTGTTTGTTGTATTTAGCATTCACTTTATTAATATCTTAAAAACGCTTAACAAAGATAAAATCAATAAGGTTTTAAACTATGACTCTATATCTAAATTTGAATTAAAAGAAATACAAAGTTTAATTAATCACCATATTCCTATTGATTATGGTAGACCGTTAGAATTTATTAATCATAGTGAACAAGGCAAAGAAAATATTTATGCAAAATTGGAAACATATGCTAAGTTACAATTAGACGTCAACGATGCAAGCTTATTTAAACTTAAAGGGCCGTTGTGGCATTTTTCAAGAGAGGTTTATCAAGAATGGTATTTAGGTTCAAGCTTATTTAAAGAAGTTGAAGATAAGTTGCCTATTTCAAACTTTAAAAACGGCTTTATTTATGATGAGGTTGTATTGAGACCTGTCGAAGAGATTCAAACATTATTAACAGATTTACAAGAAGCGGGTTATCAGCTCGCAATCGCAACGGGTCGACCTCGAACAGAAATGATGGTGCCATTTAAATCTCTCGGTTTGAAACAGTTCTTCCAAGATAACCATATTGTGACTGCGACAGATGTGTTGAATGCGGAGAAAGCTTTTCCCAAATTCGTGCCATTGGGTAAACCTAATCCATTCTGTTATATTGCTACGCTTAATGGAAATGATCAAAGTAAGTATAAAGACTATGTTTCAACACAAACCGATATTGTGAATAAAGAAGAGGTATTTATTGTCGGAGATTCACTGGCAGATTTGCTGTGTGCTAAAAAGATAGGAGCTACATTTATTGGTACGCTAACTGGTCTTAAAGGGCAAGCAGCAAGAGGAGAGCTAGAAAATTACGAAGCGGATTACATTATAGAGCATGTGAGTCATATTAGAGATATTCTTTTATAAAATGTTTAAAATAGCGATGACAATCGAGTTATGATTGCCATCGCTGTTTAATTATATAATCTAATTTTTTGGAAGGGTTAATGATGTACCATAAAGTTTATCAAATCCGCCGAGTTGATATAATTCGTCAATCGTTTCAGATGGAACAGGTTGATCGACAGATAATATCATCATGGCTTGGCCACCTTCAATATTACGTCCTAAAGACATTGAGGCGATATTAATGCCATGTTTTCCTAATAATTGACCAGTTAAACCAACCATACCAGGTTGATCACCATGATAAGAAATTAATTGATAAGCATTAGGTTTAAAGTCTACTGAATAGTCATTAATACGTACAATGCGTGCCCCAAATCCTGAAATTACCGTGCAACCAATTTTAACCTCTTCCGTATCGTTTGTTAAATCAACTTGGATATAGTTATTGAATGCACCTTGAGATGCTTGCTTCTCGATATTATGGGCTACACCTTGCTCATTAAGAAGGGCTATAGCATTAATTAAATTAACACGCTCGCCTAAATCTTGTTGTAAGACACGTGTCACAATTGACCGTGTAATTAAATCAGTTTCTTTATTCGCTACATCACCATTAAACGTAACTTTAATAGCTCTAGGCGCGCCTTCTAATAATTGAATAGCTAATTCACTAGACAATTGTCCGATATTAATCCACTGTTGAGTATCTTCATCAATCTCGTTGTAATTTAATTTCGGAGCATTAACGGCATGTGTAACGTTTCCATGTTCTAAAATGTCTACAATTTCTTCAGCTACTGAAATTGCTACTTTCTCTTGTGCTTCTACCGTTGATGCACCTAAATGAGGTGTCACAATAATCTTTTCATGATCTAGAAGAGGTGAGTCAGTTGGTGGTTCATGTTCGAACACGTCAAGCGCAGCTCGTGAAATTTGGTTGTTATCCAAAGCATGGATTAAATCTTGTTCATTGATAATGCCACCTCTGGCTACATTGATAATTTGTAATGTTGGTTTTGCTTTTGAAAAGAATTCAGCATTAATAAGACCTTTTGTCTTAGGAGTTAATGGCGTATGCACCGTAACGAAATCAGCATGTTGTGCAATTTCCTCAACAGTCGCAAGTTTAATGCCTAATTGTTGTGCTTGTTCTTCAGTTAAATAAGGGTCAAAGGCTAAGACTTTCATGCCAAAACTTTGTAGTCGTTGTGCTACGCCGATGCCTATACGTCCAGCACCGATGACACCTAATGTTTTTTGATAGAGTTCAACCCCTTTAAACTGCTTGCGATTCCATTCTTTATTTTTCAAAGAAGTATGAGCTTGAGGGATATTACGTGCCATCGCAAGAATCATAGCGACTGAATGTTCCGTCGCAGAAATTGTGTTACCATCGGGCGCGTTAATAACCAGAATTCCTTGCAAGCTTGCCGCTTCAATATCGATATTATCAGTACCAACACCTGCTCGAGCAATTACTTTTAAATTTTTTGCTTGTTTGATTATCGCTTCTGTAACCTGCGTTTGACTACGTACGATGAGACCTTCATAGTCTGGAATAATTTTTAATAACTCATCTTCACTTAACCCTGTGTTAATATCCACTTTGAAATTTGGATGAGATGTTAAACTTTGCAATCCTTCTTCAGAAATTGGATCAGATACTAATATTTGATGCGTCATGATAGATGACCTCCGTATATTTTGAAGTTGCTTTACCGATGTAATTAACTTTACGATAATCTGATAAGATGATTTCTAGGGCAGTTACTACCGCTAAAATATCAAATGGGGATACTTTTCCCATATGGCCGATACGTAAGATCGTACCTTTTAATTTGCCTTGGCCACCGGCAATCGTAATATTGAACTGAGATTTTAACGTAGATTTTATATGGTTCAATTCTTCTTTATCCCTAGGAATAAAAGCAGTTACAGTAGGAGAGGCGTAAGCATCTTCAACTAATAACTCTAAATCTAATGCGCTTAATGCAACTCTTAACGCATCTCGAATTGTGCAATGTCTTGAGATTGTATTGGCAAACCCTTCATATTTCACTAAATCCGCATAAGCATTCACTGCTCTGAACAGACCAACGTTCGGAGTAAATGGTGTTGTATTTTGTTGAAGAGAATCATGATATTTATTCAAATTTAAATAGAATCGTGGCGTAGTTACTTCTTTGAAACGTTGTAATGCACGGTGATTATATGCTACAAATGCCAAACCTGGAGGTAACATAAGCGCTTTTTGACTACCAGAAACTAACACATCAATATTATCTCTTTCTAAATCGACATCGACAGCACCAATACAGCTCACGCCATCTACCACATAATAGATGGTCTCATCAACTTCTTTAATGGCTTTACCTAATTGAGCTACAGGATGAAGTACTGCCGTTGAAGTTTCACAAAATTGCGTAAAGACGGCCGTAATTTTATGCTCAAGTGAAGATAAATATGTCGTAAATTCTTCAACATCTACAGCTTTACCCCATTCGACATCGTAGACATGTACATTTTGATAATAAGTTTCTGCAATTTGTTTAAAACGATTACCAAATGCACCTGATACAATTATGACAAAATGATCATCGGGATTAACGATATTTAACATACTAGCTTCTAAAACACTTGTACCACTTGAAGTTAGAATCATGACATCGTTGTTAGTTCCGAAGATAGGTTTTAAATTAGCGAAAGCTTCTTTGGCAATGGCTTCGAAATCTAGAGAACGATGACCAACCATAGGCAATGCCATGGCATGATTAATTTCATTAGGTACGGGAGTAGGACCTGGTGTTAATAACAATGGTTCATAATAATTCATAGTAAACTTTCCTCTCGTTATTAGATTTTTATATTTTACCAAAAATTCTGACAATTTTAAAGGTGAATTCTTAGCGTGAGGATAATCCAAACTTATGTAAAGAAGTTACCCCACGCAATAATAGATAGTTACAGAAAAAGGTCTATTAAAACATTTTCCAGAGTCTAATAACGACTAAATAAAAACATTTATATTTACTAATTATAAAATAGTTGGCGTGATATCTATAGCTACATTATTTCTTATAGAGTTAGAAATCATACAATTATTATCAGCAATCTCTATTAGTTTTGGTAAACGTTTTTCTAAATTTTCTTTTTCATTATCTGGAACAGAGATAGAAGGATAATGTGTAATCTTATCCATTCTGAATTTCCCATTTTCAAAAATAGCTGTACCCACGGAATCTACAGTTAGTGTGACGTTAGTAAATTTTGCTCTTTCTAGAGTAGCGGCTAGGGAGATGATATAGCAAGAGGAGGCAGCTGATACTAATATTTCATCAGGGTTAGTACCTGTACCATTACCACCTAAAGAGGCCGGGATAGAAATCTGTTCAGAGAGAACATCTCCATTTACAGTGCCGATTTCATCGCGACCACCTTGCCAATTTGTTTGAACTTTAAAGTCATGTTTAATCATTCGTGTTTAACCTCCATTTATAGTATGGTAACTTAAGTGTAGTTTAAAGTGTTACATAATTAAAGAAAGGTGTCTTCTATGAAAATTAATAAACCTAATAGCGAATTTCAAATTGTTGCACATCGTGGGTTATCTCATCAATATCCCGAAAATACTATCAAAGGCTTCAAAGCTGCATTAATGCAACATATTGATATGTTAGAAATTGATGTTCATTTTACTAAAGACAATTATCTTGTGGTTGTTCATGATGACACAATTGACCGAACTTCTAACGGCAAAGGTAAAATAAAAGACTATACACTAGAAGATATAAGAAAATTTGATTTTGGTATTAAACATAGTGAAAAATTTGCGAATACTACTATTTCCACGTTTGATGAAGTGCTAGAATTATTTAGTCACTATTCAAAAACGTTATTAATCGAGATCAAGGTACCTAAACAATATCCAGGTATAGAACAAGCGGTATTAGAGAAATTAGAAGCTTATCGTGTACCAAGTCATAAAGCGGTTATTCAGTCGTTTGATGCTAATAGTGTGAAACGTTTAGCAGAACTTCAAAGTAAATATAAATTAGGCTTGTTAGTGAGTAAGAAGAAATATTGGTACAAACAACCTAACTTTGATGAAATTGCCACATATGCTAGTTACGTTAATCCTAATTATAAATTAATTAATCAAAAATTTATTACACGAGCACATGATGCGTCTTTAAAAGTGATGCCTTACACGGTTAATATGGCGAAAGATGTTAAAGATTTGATTAAAGTAGGGGTAGATGGGGTTATCTCTGATATTCCAAACGAGTTATTTAAGTTATAAGCTTAATTGAGAAAATAAGAAATAGTTATAATTTAGATGCATTAAAAAACACCCAATCCAATAGGAAAGGGTGTTTTTTATAACTACGCAACTTATCTTGAGTAGTACTCAACGATTAATTGTTCGTTAATTTCAGCTGGTAATTCGCTACGTTCTGGGAAGCGTACGAAAGTACCTTTTAAGTTGTCAGCATCAAAGTCTAAGTATTCTGGTACGAAATTACTAATTTCGATAGATTCTTTGATGATGTCTAAGTTTTGAGATTTTTCACGTACAGTGATAACTTGACCAGGTTTTAATGAATATGATGGGATGTCTACACGACGGCCATCAACTTCAACGTGACCATGTCCAACTAATTGACGTGCTTGACGACGAGTACGAGCTAAACCTAATGAATATACAACTGCGTCTAAACGACTAGCTAATAAGATCATGAAGTTTTCACCATGTACACCGTGTTGTTTAGCAGCGATGTCAAATGTGTTACGGAATTGTCTTTCAGTAATTCCATATAAATAACGTAATTTTTGTTTTTCACGTAATTGTAAACCGTATTCTGATAATTTTTTACGTTGGTTTGGACCATGTTGTCCTGGTGCGTAAGGACGTTTTTCTAATTCTTTACCAGTACCACTTAAAGAGATACCTAAACGACGAGATTTTTTCCAGTTTGAACCTCTGAATCGAGCCATAATAAGACTCCTCCTTTTTCTTTTTTGTTGTTATGAAGAAACAAAAAAGAGTGTTGCATGCTCAAGTAAGATATATTGTTTTATGTGTCTTCACCTTATAGCGACAGTTACATGACACGTCCGCATTGGGAACAACATAGAGCTTATTGATATACAACTGCTATTTTCGTTAATTCACACAAATTTCATTGTACCAGTATTTTACAAAGTGTCAATACATTTTTAATGTTTGGCTAATTGATTTTCAAGAACAGATACAATTGCTTGCAAACCCTGGGCATCTTTCTTGTTGAAACGACCTTTAATAGGGGCATCAATATCTAATACACCAATGATTTCTCCATTTACGTGGATAGGCACTACGATTTCTGATTTGCTATTTGCATCACAAGCAATGTGACCAGGGAAAGTGTGCACGTCTTCAACAAGTTGTGTCTTGTCTTCAGATACAGCTGTGCCACATACACCTTTGCCAATAGCAATATGTACGCAAGCGGGATGACCTTGAAAAGGTCCGAGGATTAGTTCATTATTATCTATTAGATAAAAGCCGACCCAATTAATTTGGGTTAAATTATCATTAAGTAGTGCAGAAGTGTTACTTAAAATAGCAATTAAGTTGGTTTCACCTTCAATTAAACTAGCAAGTTGCTTTTCAATTAATGTATAATTAGTTTCATTTATAGTTGACATACGATGACCTCATTTTGTTATTTTAAACTAAATTATAAATGGAAAAAATTATTCTATCAATTCATTCATTTAGTGTTTTATTGAATGTACAAATTACGTTATAATAATGATAACGTAGGAGGAGAATGAGATGGTTTTATATACTATATTAGCAATAATAGTAATTATACTAATTGTCATTGGTATTATGTTTTATTTACGTTCTAATAAGCGAAAAATTGTTGAAGAAGCTGAAGAACGTAAATTGAAAGTACAAAGATTACCTTTTGAAGAAAATTTAGAAAAGCTTTCTAACTTAAATTTAAAAGGTGAAACAAGAACTAAATATGATGCTTTTAAGCAAGACACCTTAGATTATACAAATAATTATTTAGCACCTGTAGAAGAAAAGATTCATGATGCTGAAATTCAACTTGATAAATTCCAATTTTCAGGAGCGCAGAGTGATATTGATGATGCGCACGATTTAATGGATAGATATGAAGAAGGATATCGAGCACAAGTTGAAGAAGTGGACGAAATTGTAGCTTTACATAAGGAAAATGAAGAAGTTTTCGAGAAATGTAAAACAGATTATCGTGGAATGAAGCGCGATGTTTTAGCGAATAGACATCAATTTGGTGAAGCAGCGGCACCACTTGAGAAACGCATTGAATCATTTGAACCTGAACTTGAGCAATATACTACGCTTAAAGAAGAAGGTAACTATGTCCAAGCGCATAATCATATTATGGGATTAAATCAGTCTATTAATGAGATTAAGGATTACATGGATGAAATCCCTGAATTAATCCGTGAAGCTCAAAAAGAATTACCTGGACAGTTCCAAGATTTAAAATATGGATGCCGTGATTTAAAAGTAAACGGTTATGACCTTGATCACGTTAAAATTGATGGTACATTACAAAGCTTAAAAACAGAATTGAATTTTGTTGAGCCTATGATTAGTCGTTTAGAATTAGACAACGCAAATGATAAGTTAGAACAAATCAATAATAAGTTAGATGAAATGTACGATTTAATTGAACATGAAGTAAAGGCTAAAAATGAAGTAGAAGAAACGAAAGAACAAATTACGGATGAATTATTTAAAGCTAGAGAAATGAATTATACGTTAAGAACTGAAATTGACTATATCCGTGAGAATTACTTCATTAATGAAAGTGATGTTCATAGTATTAGACAACATGAAAATGAAATTCAAAATCTAGTAGCTGTTTATGATGATATTCTTAAAGAAATGGCTAAATCAGCAGTAAGATATAGTGAAGTAAAAGATAATCTTGAATATCTTGATGACCACGTTAAAGTTATTAACGAAAAGCAAGAAACACTACAAAATCATCTTATTCAATTGAGAGAAGATGAAGCGGATGCTGAAGATAATTTATTAAGAGTTCAATCTAAAAAAGAAGAAGTGTATCGTCGACTTCTAGCTTCAAATTTACCAAGTGTTCCAGAACGATTTATCATTATGAAGAACGAAATTGATCATGAAGTAAGAGCGACGAATGACCAATTTAGCGAACGACCAATTCATGTTAAACAATTAAAAGATAAAGTTTCTAAAATAGTTATTCAAATGAACACGTTTGAAGAGGAAGCAAATGATGTATTAGTCAACGCAGTATACGCTGAACGTTTAATTCAATATGGTAATAGATACCGTAAAGACCATAACAACGTAGATAAAAGCTTAAATGAAGCAGAACGCTTATTTAAAAACAACCGTTATAAACGTTCAATTGAAATTTCAGAACAAGCACTTGAAAGTGTAGAACCTGGTATTACTAAATATATTGAAGATGAAGTTACAAAATAATATCGTTTGAGAGGTTGAGGCATTGATTGTACTAATGCCTTAACCTCCTTTTTAATAATAGAGGACTAAACCAAATATGAATTAAAATCGTGTTATAACAAATTTTAAACTTTATTAATGGAGTGGACTGTGAAATCTTTGAAATTTAATTAGATTTCCAGTGTCGCTCCCTTTTATTTTTAATGAAAAATAGTATAATGCTCTAGTATCTATTTTTAAGTATGTAATAAGGTATAGTAGCTATAATTTATACTCTACAAAACTAACGGTAGAAAAAAATGAACGTTTCGCTAGAGTGAGCTTACCCTTATTTAATTTAGAGTAATTTGAAATGTGAAAGTGAGTGTTGTAAGTGATTTATTTCGACAATGCAGCCACAACCCAACCTCATAAAGATGTATTGGATTCGTTTGTAAAAGTAAATGAATCAGTTTATTTTAATCCTAATAGCCCACATAAAATGGGATTACAAGCCGAAAAAATATTATTACAAGCAAAAGAACGTATTAATAATTTCTTATCTCCAACACAACAATATGATGTGATATTTACCAGTGGTGCAACTGAATCAAATAATATTGCCTTAAAAGGTATTGCCTATCGTAAAAAGCAATTTGCTAATGAAATTATTACCTCAGTACTAGAACATCCTTCAGTCCTTGAAGTCATGCGTCATTTAGAAGAAGAGGGATTTATTTTAAAATATGTGGATGTTACTGAAGATGGCCAAATTGATATGGAACATCTTGCTTCGTTAATGACAGATAAAGTCGGTCTCGTCACATGTATGTATGTCAATAATATCATGGGACAGATTCAACCTATTGAACAAATCGTTGAACTATTAAAAGAATATCCTAAAGCACATATACACGTAGATGCAGTTCAAGCTCTAGGTAAAATACCTATGAAAATACAAGGGGTTAATAGTCTTAGTTTTAGTGGCCACAAATTTAATGGCTTAAAAGGTCAAGGTTTACTATTAATAGATAATAAAGAAAAGTTAGAACCTATTATGCATGGTGGCGGCCAAGAATATGGTTTACGTAGTGGTACGGTTAACTTAGCTATGAACGTCTCGCTTGTTAAGGCTATCGCACTAGCTTTAGATAATTTGGGAGAACGCCATAGACGCTTAAGTTCTTTTAATAAAGAACTGCGCACATTTTTTGAAAATTATAAAGGTATATATATTAATTCACCTGAAAATGGGGCTCCGCAAATTTTAAATATTGCATTTTCAGGGGTAAAAGGTGAAGTGTTAGTAAATGCTTTTTCAAAATTAGATATTATGGTTTCAACTACAAGTGCATGCTCTTCTAAAAGAGGAAAACTTAATGAAGTTTTATTAGCGATGGATATTAGAGAAGACAAAATTGAAGGAAGTATAAGACTATCTTTAGGCGATACTACAACCGCACAAGATATTGAGTCTTTTAAAAAGAAATTTGAGATTATTTATTCTGAAGTTAAGGAGTTGCTTAAGTAAATGGAATTTGATCATTTATTAGTAAGGTATGGAGAATTAACATTAAAAGGAGCGAACCGTAAAAAGTTTGTGAATGCATTAAAAGATAACGTAATTAGATCTTTACAAACTTTAGAAGGAACGCACGTTCAAGGTAAAAGAGATAGAATGTATGTGTCACTTTCTGAAGAAGCGGACGCTCAAGAAGTAATTAATAGATTATCTAAAATCTTCGGCATAAAATCGATAAGTCCTGTCTATAAAACGTCGCAAGAGTTAGATGATATTAAAGAATTATGTGCACGCTTGGCGCAAGATTTCAAAAGTGGTGAAACATTTAAAATTGATGTAAAACGTGTCGATAAATCGTTCCCATTAGATACTTATGCATTACAAAGAGAATTAGGCGGTGCTGTTTTAAATGCGACTGAAGATGTAACGGTAGATGTGAAGCAACCCGACTATAACGTTAGAGTAGAAATCCGTTTAGACGGAGTTTATATCTTTACCAAAATCTATGAAGGTGCTGGAGGATTGCCAGTAGGTACAGGAGGAAAGACTCTATTAATGCTTTCTGGAGGTATCGATTCGCCAGTAGCCGGTATGGAAATTATGAAACGTGGTGTGCGAATTGAAGCAATCCATTTCCATAGCCCACCGTTTACAAGTGAAAAAGCAAAAGACAAAGTAATTGAATTAACGCGTATTCTATCCGAACGTGTCGGTCCAATCAAATTACACATCGTTCATTTTACAGAATTACAAAAACAAATCAATAAAGTAGTGCATCCACGCTATACCATGACATCTACACGTCGTATGATGTTACGCGTAGCTGATATAATCTTAGAGCGTATCGGCGGCCATGCCATTGTAAATGGAGAAAATCTAGGCCAAGTCGCAAGTCAAACGCTAAAAAGTATGTATGCGATAAACGACGTAACTTCCACACCTATTTTACGGCCACTTGTTTCCTTAGATAAGGAAGATATTGTGAAAAAAGCGCGTGAAATCGGTACTTTCGATGTATCGATAGAACCATACGAAGATTGTTGTACGATTTTTACACCTAAAAATCCTGTAACTGAACCCGACTTTGATAAAGTTATTAAATATGAAAGTGTATTTAATTTTGATGAGATGGTTCAAGCAGCAGCTGATAGTATAGAAACAATTACAATAAATAAAGATTATAAAAGTGATAAAGATAAAGACACTGATGCATTAATTAATGAATTGTTTTAAACTTAATTTATCGTAGAGTAATACAAAGGGGATACGCATCATGGATATAAGCTTAGATATTCTTCTTATTATTGTAGTTTTAGGATTTTTAGCAGCATTTATAGATGCAGTAGTAGGTGGGGGTGGCTTAATTTCAATCCCTGCCTTGCTTGCTATAGGGATGCCACCGTCTTTGGCGTTAGGTACAAATAAATTGGCTAGTGCGTTCGGATCGCTTACAAGTGCGTTTAGATTCTTACGTTCAGGAAATGTAGACTTGAAAATAGTATTAAAATTATTTCCTTTCGTGTTTTTGTTTTCGGCTAGTGGTGCGAGTTTAGCCACATTTTTACCTGCACAGGTTCTCAAACCTTTAGTAATTGTCATTTTAACGTTAGTGTTGATTTATACAATTTTAAAAAAAGAATGGGGTAATGTTCGTACCTTTTCAACATTAACTTTAGGTAAGTCAATTCTATTTGTCGGAATGATGTTAATAATTGGTACTTATGATGGTTTCTTAGGGGAGGCACGGGTTCGTTTATGTTATTCGTCCTTCTTATGTTTGGATTTGATTTCTTGAGTGCGGCAGGTAATGCCAAAGTGCTTAACTTTGCATCAAATTTAGGAGCATTAATATTATTTATCATTTTAGGTCAAGTTGATTTTGTCTATGGTTTAATTATGGCAGTAAGTATGATTATAGGTTCTTATATGGGTGCTCAATTTGCCATTAATAAGGGTGTAAGTTACGTTAAATTATTGTTTATTATAATAACGTCATTACTTATTTTGAAAAATACTTACGATTATATCATGCAACTATTAGGTAAATAACCTTAAATCAATATTTTTAATATCAAATAATTGATTTAAGATTTATTGCTATCGTATTATAAATGATATAATACATAATTCATTTAGGAGGTCATACCATATGACACAAATTACTTTCAAAAATAGTCCTATTCAATTAGCGGGAACTGAAGTTTCAGAAGGACAACAAGCACCAGATTTCAAAGTATTAGATAATGATTTGAATGAAGTTGGCTTAGATAACTTTAAAGGGCAAAAGAAACTTATTAGCGTTGTTCCTTCAATTGATACAGGTGTCTGTGATCAACAAACTCGTAAATTTAATGAAGAAGCTGCCCAAGAAGATGGCGTTGTCCTAACTATTTCAGCAGATTTACCATTCGCTCAAAAAAGATGGTGTGCCTCTAATGGCTTAGATAATGTGATTACGTTAAGTGATCATAAAGATTTATCATTTGGTAAAAATTACGGCGTAGTTATGGAAGAATTACGTTTATTAGCTCGTTCAGTATTTGTATTAGATGAAAATAATAAAGTAGTTTATAAAGAGTTAGTTAGCGAAGGAACAGACTTCCCTAACTTTGAAGAAGCTTTAAAAGCTTATCGCAATATTTAAAAATTAGGCAATAACAAGACATAAATTGAAAGTGTCCATATTTATTTCGAAAATGCGAATTAGTACTAATCTTTATCCATTTTAAAGAAATAAAACGTATGGACGCTTTTTTGTTGGAAAGGATTTTAATATGACTGAAGAACAAACTGTAATGGAAAAATTATTTCGTACGTTAGATGGAAAATCTAAAGCGTTAAATAAAGAAAATGGTCAAAGTTTTATCGAAAACTTGGGACTAGCAATGGAAGATGTGTATCAAAATAAAAGAGAATTATTAGAGCAAGCAACATTGCAAGATCGTAGAAAGGCATTTCAATTTGCTTACTTAAGTTTACTACAAGAAGAAAATATCCAAGCGAACCATCAAATTACACCTGATTCAATCGGATTAGTTTTGGGGTTCTTAGTTCAAAAATTTAGTGAAGATCAAGAAGAGCTACATGTCGTTGATATCGCAAGTGGAGCCGGTCATTTGAGCGCCTCAGTAAATGAAGTACTAAAAGATAAGACTGTAATGCACCATTTAATCGAAGTAGACCCGGTGCTTTCAAGAGTTAGTGTGCACTTAGCTAATTTTTTAGAAATCCCATTTGATGTTTATCCACAAGATGCAATCATGCCTTTACCATTGGAAGAGGCAGATATTGTGGTAGGTGATTTCCCAATTGGATATTATCCATTAGATGAGCGTAGTAAAGAAATGAAACTTGGTTTCGAAGAAGGTCATAGTTATTCTCATTATTTATTAATTGAACAAGCGATTACGGCATTAAAACAAACTGGATACGCCTTTTTAGTTGTGCCTAGTAATTTATTCGAAGGCGAACATGTAAAACAGTTAGAAAATTTCATTGCTACAGAAACAGAAATGCAAGCATTCCTAAATTTACCTAAGACATTATTTAAAAATGAAAACGCTCGAAAGTCTATCTTAATTTTACAAAAGAAAAAAGCAAATGAAACTAAGCCAGTTGAAGTATTCTTAGCTAATATACCTGACTTTAAAAACCCTAATCAGTTCCAAGGTTTTATATCTGAATTAAATCAATGGATGCAAGATAATCACTTAAAAAAATAAACTGTGATATTCTTGAATTATAACTGTATTAATGGTTAAATAAATATGGATATTTAATTAATAAATTGGAGGACAATATATATGTCTAAATTAGTTTTAGCGATTAATGCTGGTAGTTCTTCTTTAAAATTTCAACTTATTAGAATGCCTGAAGAAACACTAGTAACTAAAGGATTAATCGAACGTATTGGTATTAAAGACTCAATCTTTACAGTAGAAGTAAATGGTGAAAAAGTTAAAGAAGTTAGAGATATCAAAGATCATGAAGAAGCAATTAACATCATGTTAGATAGCTTCAAAAAACATGGTATTATCGAGGATATTAACGATATTGCTGGTACAGGTCACCGCGTTGTACATGGTGGGGAATTATTCCCAACTTCAGCTTTAGTAACTGATGAAGTTGAAGAGAAGATCGAATCATTATGTGAATTAGCACCATTACACAACCCAGCTAACTTAATGGGTATTCGTGCATTTAGAAAATTATTACCAAACATCCCTCATGTAGTTGTGTTTGATACTTCATTCCATCAAACAATGCCTGAACAATCATATTTATATAGCTTACCTTATCAATATTATGAAGATTACGGTATTCGCAAATATGGTTTCCATGGTACAAGTCATAAATATGTATCACAATGTGCTGCAGAAATCTTAGATAAACCAATTGAAGAGTTACGTACTATCTCATGTCATATTGGTAACGGCGCTTCAATTGCTGCAATTGATGGTGGGGAATCAATCGATACATCAATGGGCTTCACACCATTAGCAGGTGTAACAATGGGTACTCGTTCAGGTAACATTGACCCAGCGTTAATTTCATTTATTATGCAAAAAACAGGTAAAACTGCAGAAGAAGTACTTAACGTACTAAATAAAGAATCAGGTTTACTTGGTATCTCAGGTACATCAAGTGACTTACGTGACCTTGAAAGTGATGCAGAAGAAGGTAAAGAACGCGCGCAATTAGCTTTAGATGTCTTCGCTTCAAGAATCCACAAATATATCGGTTCTTATGCAACAAGAATGCATGGCGTAGACGTTATTGTCTTCACAGCTGGTGTAGGCGAAAACTCTTCAACTGTACGTGCTAA
The DNA here is from genome assembly GCF_002902625.1 of Staphylococcus devriesei. Classification (GTDB taxonomy): domain Bacteria; phylum Bacillota; class Bacilli; order Staphylococcales; family Staphylococcaceae; genus Staphylococcus; species Staphylococcus devriesei. The sequence continues at coordinate 21,797 of NZ_PPRG01000062.1, read as the reverse complement.
AGTCTTAGAAGGCTTAGAATTCATGGGTGTTTATTGGGATCCTAAGAAAAACGAAGCTCTTCACGGAGAAGAAGGATTCATTAACTATCCACATTCACCAGTGAAAGTTATCGTTATCCCAACAAACGAAGAAGTTATGATCGCTAGAGACACAGTTAAATTTGGCGAACTATAATACAGTGTGATTATACGGAGACTGAGCCATTAATATAAAAAATGGTTCAGCCTTTAGTTATGGCAGTAGTTGTCTGAAATAAAGAGGCGTTCGAGCCTCACTTTCTTTATTCCTAGTCAACCTTGCCGGGGCGTGACGACGAAATCTTTGAAATTACATTAGATTTCTGTCTCGCTCCCTAGATTTCTGTCCTACTCCCTTATTTTTATTGAAGAGATGGGTAGAGTAATCGTCCTAAACAAAGTTATATTTGAGTATTAAAAAAGGCTAGCGACGAAAATATCGCTAGCCTTTTCCATATCAGATGATATGAAATATTAAGAATATTGTTGTCTAAATTCTGGAGTAGCAACTTCTGGTTGGAAATCTTCTGGAATTTCTTCAGTACGTACTACTAAAACATCACAAGGTGCATGACGTACAATTGCTTCAGATACAGATCCTACAATAAATCTTTCTACTGCATTTAGTCCTGAAGTACCACACATAATTAAATCTACACCTAATTCGCTTGCTAATTTTTTAGGGATAATAGCTTTCGGAGAACCAAATTCTAAACGTGTTTCTACATTAGTTACTCCAGCACGTGTAGCAACTTCTTGATAACCTTTCAATAATTCTTCAGAGAAACTTCTAGATTTTTCAGTGAATTGTGCATCATAAACTTCATAAGAAGAATATGTTCTTGAATCAATAATGTTCACAATTGTCAATTTGGCGTCGTTACGTTTAGCTACGTCTACTGCTTTATTGAAAGCCCACTCTGCTTCGTGTGAACCATCAACTGCGATTAAAATTTTTTTATAAGTTAACATATTAACAACCCCCTTAGCTTTTCTTAATTCTATTTTAACATGAATTAAATAAAAAGAATTATTTAAATTTTAACAATAATGTGTACTTTTTCTGATTGCGCTTTCATTGCTTTAGCGTTACGATGGTTATGGAGGTGGATGGAATGAAAATTGGTATTCCAAAAGAGATTAAAAATAACGAAAATAGAGTTAGTTTATCACCAAGTGGTGTACATGCATTAGTTGAGCAAGGTCATACATTATTAGTAGAGAAAAATGCAGGTTTAGGTTCATATTTTGAAGATGAAGATTACAAACAGGCAGGTGCTGAAATCGTATCTGATCAAGCTACAGTTTGGGATGTAGACATGGTCATCAAAGTTAAAGAACCTTTAGAAGAAGAATATAAATATTTTAAAGAAGGCTTAATCTTATTCACATACTTACATCTTGCTAATGAAGAAAAATTAACTCAAGCGTTAGTTGACAATAAAGTAGTAGGTATTGCTTACGAAACGGTTCAATTACCTGACCGTTCATTACCATTATTGACACCAATGAGTGAAGTAGCAGGACGTATGTCTGCTCAAGTAGGCTCAGAATTTTTACAAAAAATTAACGGCGGCATGGGTATTTTACTTGGCGGCGTACCTGGAGTACCAAAAGGTAAAGTATCTATCATCGGTGGCGGACAAGCTGGTACAAATGCAGCTAAAATTGCTTTAGGTTTAGGTGCTGACGTAACTATCTTAGATGTTAATCCTAAACGTTTAGCTGAATTAGAAGATTTATTTGATGGACGTGTGAATACAATCATGTCTAACCCATTAAATATTGAAAATGCAGTTAAAGAAAGTGATTTAGTAATCGGTGCTGTACTTATTCCTGGTGCTAAAGCGCCAAGCTTAGTTACTGAAGATATGATTAAACAAATGAAAGATGGTTCTGTTGTAGTCGATATCGCAATCGACCAAGGTGGTATTTTTGAAACTACTGATAAAATTACAACTCATGATGATCCTACTTACGTTAAACATGGCGTTGTACATTACGCTGTAGCGAATATGCCTGGTGCGGTTCCTCGTACATCAACTATCGCATTAAATAATGCCACTCTACCTTATGCTCAATTATTAGCTAGCAAAGGTTACCGTGAAGCATTCAAAGCAAATCACGCATTATCATTAGGCTTAAATACTTACAAAGGTCACGTTACACATAAAGGTGTAGCTGAGGCATTTGGTTTAGAATATACTTCTGTTGAAGATGCCTTAAAAGAAGGTTAATTAAATAATATATTTAAGAGCCAGAGATGTTTACAATGAACGTCTCTGGCTCTTTTTTAGTTTTTAAAAGAGTAAACTTTAAAATTTTTAAACTTAAATTATAATTCTGTCGTTATATTTTTATTATTTATTTTTCATAATGTGTTAAAATTTCATAACCATCTTCAGTGACTAAAATATCGTCTTCAATTCGCACGCCAGCTACGTTTGGAACATAGATACCTGGTTCAATTGTGATGACCATGCCCGCTTCAAGTTGATTTGAATTTGAGCTAGAAACATCTTGGTATTCATGTTCTTCAAGACCAAGTCCGTGGCCAAGGCGGTGAGGGAAGTACTCTCCATAACCTGCATTTGTTATAATATCTCTTGCTATTTTATCGATATCTTGTAATGGTACACCTGCTTTAATTGCTGCGATAGCACTTGTCTCAGCTTCTAACACAATATTGTATATTTCTTGAGCTTTTTCTGTAGGATTACCAAATTTGACTGTCCGAGTCATATCGCTGCAATAATGGTTATAGATGACACCTAGGTCAAATAGCACATATTCATTATCTTCAAGTTTACGATCATTTGGCGTGCCATGAGGAGAAGCGGCATGGTCGCCAAATAATACCATAGTGTCAAAGCTCATTTCACTTACACCATATTTTTTAATCTCGTTCTCAATATGATTGACTACTTCTCTTTCAGTTACTCCAACTTTTAGAAAATCTACGCCAATTTCAATACATTTATCAGCTAATTCAGCTGCTTTTCTAATATTAGCAACTTCCGATTCACTTTTTATATTTCTTAGATTTTTAATCGTTTGATCAATATCGCAGTATTCTTGAACTTTAAAGTTTTGAGTTAATTCACGTTGACGTTTAACAGTTAAATGTTCACTTTCAATTAATAACTTTTTAAATGTATGTGGTGCAATATCAAATGGATTTTCAGTATCTAAATAGCCAACAATGTTTCCTTCAAATGGTGATGCTTTAACTTCTTCTACTTCCATTTTTGGGCAAAATAGCGTTTTATTACCCTCAGCTGTGATTAATAATGCAAATAATCTTTCATGAGGTTCGCTTCTATAACCAGTAAAATAATAAACATTAAGTGGGGTAGTAATCCACGCCGCATCCGCTTGTTCTTTTTGTAATGTTTTTATAATTTCTTCAGTTTTAGACATACAATAGTCCTCCTAATATTGAGTTACCTTAAGTTTACGTCTAATAATCTATAAATTCAAAATTATTGAATGAAATAACCTAATTATATAGTTGCTAGTGTTATAATTGCGCATCGCTAGGGTATATTAGAATTAACCAAGAATTTAGGAGGCTTTATTATGAAACTTTCTTTTCACGGACAATCAACAATTTATTTTGAGGGTAATGGTAAAAAGGTAATCGTAGATCCATTTATTTCAGGGAATGATAAATGCGATTTAGATGAACAAACGCTTGATGTAGACTACATTATTTTAACTCATGGGCATGCCGATCATTTTGGTGATGTCGTTGAACTTGCTAATCGTAATCATGCTACAGTCATTGGTTCTGCTGAACTACAAGGCTATTTAAGTACTTATCACGGGGTTGAAAATGTTCATGGCATGAATATTGGTGGTAAAGCTAAATTCGATTTTGGTACGGTTAAGTATGTACAAGCTTTCCATAGTTCAAGTTTTACTCATGAGAATGGTATTCCAGTATACTTAGGTATGCCAATGGGCTTAATTATCGAAGTTGAAGGTAAAACAATTTATCATGTTGGGGATTCAGGACTCTTTAGTGATATGAAATTAATAGCTGACCGTCATCATCCAATAGATGTTTGTTTCGTACCAATCGGCGATAACTTTACTATGGGTATAGATGATGCAAGTTATGCAATCAATGAATTTATCAAGCCAAAAATTTCTGTACCTATTCACTACAATACTTTCCCATTAATTGAACAAAATCCTGAAGAATTTAAGAATGCAGTAACAGAAGGGGAAGTCCAAATACTTGAACCTGGTGATGAGGTTTCTTTCTAATTTAATTAAGTTAGATAATTAAAATATTTTTTCTAATACTATATATAATTAAAAAAGCTCCTATTAAGATACATTAGACGTAAAAGTAATTAAACTTGAAGGTCTATATCTTAATGGGAGCTATTATAATAAATTGAATTTGCTTATTTAACAATTAATACGGGGATGGTAGCGCGTTTAGCTACTTTATGACTTACGCTTCCGAGAACAAATTTTTTCTGAGACTCTGCTTTACGGTTACTTAGCACTACGATGTCATATTTTCCGCTATTCGCGTGTTTTACTAATTCTTCTTTTGGATTACCACGTACAATGATTTGATCATAATCTAGGCCGTAATCTTCTAACACGCTACGTGTCTTTTCAAGAGCTTGGCTACGTTTCTCTGTTAATTTATCAATATGTGTACCGACTTTAATTGATGCTTGAGCATCTTGTTCTCCAATAGCATTTAAAATAGTAACTACAGTACCTTGTCCTGCTAATCTTGAAACTTCTTTCAAAGCTTTTTCATTTTTTAATTGCGTATCTACACCTAATAAAATATTTTTATACATAGGTCATCCCTCCTCACTTCAATTATATATAAGATATTTTAATTTTCCAACAAATATATTTTTAATAATTAAATATTTTTGCAACTTATTTTAAATGCTGATTAAATTTCATTAAAAATGCTTAGGAGTTCGATAAATTAATTATTTTTAACGCTTTTCAAAATCGATTTTTTATTACGAAAAAGTTATAATATATAAAACACTGTCCATTATGAAGAGGTATGTCGAATGACAAAACATGAACAAATAATAGCATATATAGAATCATTAACCGTGGGTCAGAAAATTTCAGTTAGAAAAGTAGCCAAGGTGATGAAAGTATCCGAAGGCACAGCATACAGAGCAATTAAAGACGCTGGCCAACTAGGAATGGTAACAACTATAGATAGAGTAGGGACCGTGAGAATTGATAAAAAACGGCGCGAAGAAATTGAAAACCTAACGTTCAATGAAATATTAAAGATTATTGACGGAGAAGTGATTGGTGGTAAAAATGGTCTGTTCAAAAGCGTGTCCAAATTTGCGATAGGTGCAATGGAACTTAAAGATGTGGTTAAATATTTAAGCCAACATACACTATTAATCATTGGAAATAGACCTGATGTTCAATTAGAAGCATTAAGAAGAGGAAGTGGCGTTCTAATCACGGGAGGGTTTAAAACCTCTCAAAAGATTATTGATTATGCCGATCACCACAATTTGCCAATATTATCGTCTAATTATGATACATTTCTAGTGGCGAATATTATAAATCGAGCTATGTATAATCAAATGATTAGAAAAGAGATTTTAATCGTTGATGATATAGTAAAACCAATTAATGATATGACTGTTATCTTTGATGAGATGGGAATTGAAGACTATAAATCGCGTGCCAAAGTAACTGGACATTCAAGATTTCCAGTTGTAGATAAAGATTGGAAATTAGTCGGCATAGTTACAAGTAAAGAAATCATACAAATGCAAGCTAATGATTCTATAAATAAAGTGATGACTAAACGCCCAATTAATGTAGAACTCACTACTACTGTAGCGAGTTGTGCGCATATGATGATATGGGAAGGCATAGAAATACTGCCAGTGACTAATAAGAATAAAAAAGCAATCGGAGTTATTACAAGAGATGATGTATTAAAAGCGATGCAACTCATTGGTAGACAACCGCAAATTGGTGAAACAATTAATGATCAAATCGGTAAACATATTACTATTACACAGAATGATATTTCAGTAGAAGTATCTCCTTTATTAACAAATCAATATGGGACATTAAGTAAAGCTGTGTTTGTGGCGATAATTGAAGAAACAATTAAGCATGAACTACGCAAATATAAAAAAGTAGATGTCATGATAGAAAGTTTAAATATCATTTATATTAAAACTGTATCGATTGAAAGTTCAATTCAAGTTCAATATGACATGCTTGATGTGGGTAGAAATTTTGCTAAATTAGAAGTGACGATGCTAAGTGGGAATGATAGAGTAGCAAATGCTATGATTATTTGCCAAATGTTTGAAGATATTTAAGTACACAGATTAAATGTAGGGTTCTACATTTTAAAAATTGAAAAATAGGAGCTTTTAATATGAATGAAATCTTTAATAAAATAATGCAAGAAATAGAAGAAAAGGATACGATTGTGATTCATAGACACCTTCGTCCGGATCCAGATGCGTATGGCTCACAACTAGGGCTTAAATTGTATTTAGAACGTAAATTCCCTGACAAGACAATTTATACGACAGGGATTGGTGAAGACTCGTTAGCCTTTATTGGTGAATTAGATGATGTTGAGGATAGTGTATATGAAGAGGCATTAGTTATTGTTTGTGACACTGCTAATGCACCACGTATAGATGATGAACGTTTTGCGAATGGACAGAAATTAATAAAAATTGATCATCATCCAGCGCAAGATCAATATGGAGATATTAATTATGTAAATACAGAAGCTTCTTCTACGAGTGAAATCATCTTTGATTTTATTGCTTACTTTAATGATATAAGCATTATAGATGAGAAGGTAGCACGCGTATTATATCTAGGGATTGTAGGAGATACGGGACGTTTCTTATTTAGTAATACAACACCTCACACGATGAACGTCGCTAGTCAATTGTTAGAGTTTCCATTTGACCACAGCGTAGAATTAAATAAAATGTCTGAGAAAGATCCAAAAGTGATGCCTTTCCAAGGTTATATCTTACAAAACTTCGAATTAAGTGAAGAACATGATTACTGCCAAGTTAGAATCACAAAAGATATTTTAGAGAAGTATCAAATTCTGCCAAATGAAGCCTCTCAATTTGTAAATACTGTAGCAGACATTAGTGGATTGAAAATTTGGATGTTTGGTGTGGACGAGGGAGACCAAATTAGATGCCGAGTACGTTCAAAAGGCATTGAAATCAATGATATTGCAAGCCAATTTGGTGGTGGTGGCCATCCTAATGCATCAGGCGTTTCAGTCTATAGTTGGGAAGAATTTGAAGACTTAGCCAAAGCTTTACGTCAAAAACTATAATCTAGAAAGGAAGTCATATATGGTTGCACATTTAAATATTCATACAACTTATGATTTATTAAATTCAAGCTTAAAAATAAATGATGTTGTAAAAAAGGCACAACAAAATGATTATGAATTTTTAGCTATTACTGATTCTAATGTTCTATATGGCTTCCCTAAGTTTTATGATGCATGTGTTGAGGCGAATATAACACCAGTATTCGGAATGACAATTCAATTATCTGACGGACTAAATACAATTGAAACTGTCCTTCTTGCCCGTAATAATGATGGATTAACTGCACTTTATAAACTTTCTTCTGCCATTAATATGAAAAATAAAAATACTGTTTCTATTGAGTGGTTACAACATTATTCTGCAAATTTAGCCATTGTATTTAAAGAAGCGCAACGCGAACATGAAGTCATTATTAATGAGTTTGCAAACTCAACCGACGTGTATGTTAATCATACGAGTGATTATAATTATTTTGATTTAAAAGTAGTATGGCTACAAAAGGCAAGATATCTTAATCCTGATGATGTAGATACTATTCCTGCTTTGGAAGCAATAAAAAACAATACTAAGTTAGACTTAGTGCATGATATCCAAGATTTAGGAGAACATTTTCCTTCTAAGGAAGAATATCAACAACTTGAATTTTCAAAGGAAATTTGGAGAAATACAATAGAATTAGCAAAAAGTTGTATTGCTCACATAGAATATCATCAAAATCTATTACCTAAATATGAATCTCCTTCAAATGAAAGTTCTAAAGATTATTTGTGGACGTTATTGAATGGAAAGTTAAATGACTTAGACCTTGATAAAGATGAAGGTTATGTTGAACGGTTAAATCATGAATTTAATATTATTACTGAGATGGGCTTTGAAGATTACTTTCTGATTGTAAGTGACTTAATTCATTATGCTAAAACTCATGACGTTATGGTAGGTCCAGGACGTGGTTCTTCAGCTGGTTCATTAGTGAGTTATTTATTAGGTATTACAACCATTGATCCACTTAAATTTAATTTACTATTTGAGCGTTTTTTAAATCCAGAACGTGTCACAATGCCAGATATCGACATAGACTTCGAGGATACGCGCAGGGAAAAAGTGATTCAGTATGTCCAAGAAAAGTATGGAGAACATCACGTAGCAGGTATTGTTACATTTGGTCATTTGTTAGCTAGAGCAGTTGCCAGAGACGTAGGACGTATAATGGGGTTTGATGATATTACCTTGAACGAAATTTCTAAATTAATTCCTCACCAATTAGGTATTACGTTAGATCAAGCTTACCAAGAAGAGAAATTTAAACAATTTGTTCATCGTAATCACCGTCATGAAAGATGGTTTAATATTAGTAAGAAGTTAGAAGGTCTACCAAGACATACATCTACCCACGCTGCAGGTATTATTATTAATAACCAACCCATTCATAATTATGCTCCATTAACAATGGGGGATACAGGCCTTTTAACTCAATGGACGATGACTGAAGCGGAAAGACTAGGACTGCTTAAAATTGACTTTTTAGGTTTAAGAAATCTATCTATCATTCATCAAATTATTACGCAAGTGAAAAAAGATTTGAATATAGACATCGATATAGAAGCTATTCCTTTTAATGATAGGAAAGTTTTTGAACTGTTATCTAAAGGCGATACTACCGGCATCTTCCAATTAGAATCTGAAGGTGTACGTAAGGTGTTAATACGTCTACAACCTGAACACTTTGAAGATATTGTAGCTGTTACTTCTTTATATAGACCAGGTCCTATGGAAGAGATACCGACATATATTACTCGTAGACATAAAGAAAGTGACATACAATACTTACATCCCGATTTAGAGCCCATCCTTAAAAACACGTATGGTGTTATCATTTATCAGGAACAAATTATGCAAATCGCTAGTAAATTTGCTAGCTTTAGTTATGGGCAAGCTGATATCTTAAGACGTGCGATGAGTAAGAAGAATAGAACAGTATTGGAAAATGAACGTCAGCACTTTGTTGCTGGAGCCACTAAGAATGGATATGATGAAAAGATTAGTAAGCAGATTTTTGATTTAATTTTAAAGTTTGCTGATTATGGTTTCCCAAGAGCACATGCAGTGAGCTATTCTAAAATAGCTTATATCATGGCTTATTTAAAAGTTCATTATGCCAATTATTTTTATGCCAATATATTAAGTAACGTCGTAGGTAATGAAACGAAGACTGCAACGATTATTGATGAGGCTAAAAATCAACAGCTTAATATTTTACCCCCTAATATTAATGAGAGTTACTGGTTCTATAAAGCTACAGAGTCCAATATATATTTATCACTCGGAGCTATTAAGGGAGTCGGTTACCAAAGCGTAAAATCAATTGTAGATGAACGTTATCAGAATGGTAAATATAAAGACTTCTTTGATTTTACGCGACGAATTCCTAAACGTATTAAAACGCGTAAATTATTAGAAGCGTTAATTCTTGTTGGAGCATTTGATGGCTTCGGTAAAACGAGAGCAACGTTGTTAACTGCGATTGATCAAGTAATTGATCAAGTCTCAAATGTCGAACAAGATGATTTACTCTTCAACCTTTTAACGCCTAAACAAACGTATGAAGATAAAGAAGAGTTAAGCGATCAAATGATTAGTAATTATGAGAAAGAATATTTAGGGTTCTACATTTCAAGTCATCCTGTAGAAAAATTATTTATTAGTAAGCAATATCTAGGTATCTTCACATTGAGTAATGTTTCAAATTATAAACCAATCCTTGTCCAATTTGATCAGTTAAAACAAATTAGAACTAAAAATGGTCAAAATATGGCTTTTGTTATATTAAACGATGGAAGACGTACTATGGATGGGGTCTTATTTCCAGACAAATTTAAACGTTTTGAAACCTTTTTACAGGAAAATGAGATTTATGTCATTCAAGGGAAGTTAGAGAAACGTAATCAACAACTTCAAATCATTATTAACCAAATTGAAACTATAGAAGATTTTGAAACAACCAAGAGGAAACAAGCACGCCAAATAATTCTAAGAAATGTAGAGAATTTAGATAGTATTAAACAACATCTTTTCTCTCAAAAATTTGAAAGCAGTATAGAAGTAAATATATATAATCAACAAACTAACTCTACCTCACTTTTAGGATTTATTCAGCGCGAAGAACAATCGCTTAATCGCTTTATTGACCTGTTTAAACCAAGTGATATAAGACTTTTATAACTTTTATAAGTAAAAAAATTATGATATAGTTAACTGATGATTAATAAAATAAAGTCATCAGTTTATTTTATTAGAAAATTTTAGTTTAAAATAGAAAATAACCATCATATTTTTATACTTATAAAACTAATAGTAAATGATCAGGGGTTGATTTGATGTCTTTAAGAGATGATGCGCTACAAATGCATAAAGAAAATCAAGGTAAATTAGAAGTAACACCGAATGTAAAGGTAACTAATAAAGAAGAATTAAGCCTAGCATATTCTCCAGGTGTAGCTGAACCGTGTAAAGAAATACATGAAGATCCTCGTAAAGTATATGATTATACTATTAAAAGAAATACAGTGGCAGTAGTTACAGATGGGACAGCAGTATTAGGCTTAGGTAATATTGGTGCTGCGGCTAGTATTCCAGTAATGGAAGGAAAAGCAGTTCTCTTTAAAAGTTTCGCCGGCATAAATGGTGTGCCTATAGCACTAGATACTAAAGATACTGAAGAAATTATTAACACTGTCAAATTAATTTCGCCTAATTATGGTGGTATTAACTTGGAAGATATTTCAGCACCACGATGCTTCGAAACAGAAGATAGATTGAAAAAAGAAACAAATATCCCGGTATTCCATGACGATCAACATGGTACTGCTATTGTTACAACAGCAGGCTTAATTAATGCTTTAAGAATTGTTGATAAAGATTTATCTGATATTAAAGTCGTGCTTAATGGTGCTGGAGCTGCAGGTATTGCTATTGTTAAACTATTGGATGCATACGGTGTTAGAAATATGATTATGTGTGATTCAAAGGGAGCAATATTTGAAGGTCGCTCATATGGTATGAATGATACAAAAGAATACGTAGCTAAATTTACAAATAAAGATAAAGTTGAAGGTTCTTTAAAAGATGTAATTAAAGATGCTGATGTATTTATCGGTGTTTCAGTTGCAGATTTATTATCTAAAGAGATGGTTAAATCAATGGCTGATGATGCAATTATCTTTGCTATGGCTAACCCTGATCCTGAAATTAAGCCTGATGACGCTAAAGAAGCGGGTGCGAAAGTCGTAGGAACTGGTCGTTCTGATTTTCCTAACCAAATTAATAATGTTCTTGCCTTTCCAGGAATCTTTAGAGGCGCTTTAGATACTGAATCTACTCACATTAATGAAGAAATGAAGAAAGCAGCAGTGGAAGCCATCGCAGATTTAATTCAAGAAGATGAATTAAATCCAGACTACTGTATTCCTGGTCCTTTTGATAAAAGAGTGGCTCCTTCAGTCGCACGTGAAGTAGCGAGAGCAGCTATGGAATCTGGCGTAGCACGAATTGAAGTTGACCCTCAAGATGTATACGATCGTACAATGAAATTAACTGATTTGAAATAATCTATAACTATTTTCAACGCTATCATTCTAAATAATGGAATAACTTTTAAGATATTAATAAGAGAAATTATAAAGAGTTGATTGGTAAATGCGTAGTCATTTAGTTGTTAGAAACTATTCATTATTTTTAAAAAAATAAAACGGTGAGTAGGCTAGACTTAGACGTCGATTAACTTATATAATTTCTCTCTCATATTTAAAACATGATTTCAATTGGTGTTTGTTATTATAGAGAGCGTTAGAATGTTGAAAGGTTATGTGGAGGTTTACGAATGTTTAAAGACTTTTTTAATAGAAGTAGTAAGAAAAAGAAATATTTGACTGTACAAGATTCTAAGCAGAATGAAGTACCAGCCGGTATAATGACTAAATGTCCTAAATGTAAAAAAATTATGTACACTAAAGAGCTCTCTGAAAATTTAAATGTGTGCTTTAATTGCGATCATCACATTGCTTTACCGGCTTATAAAAGAATTGAAGCTATTTCAGATGAAAATACTTTTGAAGAATTTGATAAGGGTATGACATCAGCTAATCCATTAGATTTTCCTGGGTATCAAGAAAAAATCGAAAAAGACCAAAAGAAAACAGATTTAAATGAAGCAGTTGTCACAGGAATAGCTGAATTAGAAGGTTTGAAATACGGCGTTGCGGTCATGGACGCACGATTCAGAATGGGAAGTATGGGGTCAGTTGTTGGAGAAAAAATTTGTCGAATTATTGATTATTGTACTGAACATCGTCTGCCTTTCATCTTATTCTCTGCTAGTGGTGGTGCTAGAATGCAAGAAGGCATCATATCTTTAATGCAAATGGGTAAAACAAGTGTTTCCTTGAAACGTCATTCTGATGCCGGATTGCTATATATTTCTTATTTAACTCATCCTACTACAGGAGGCGTATCAGCTAGTTTTGCTTCTGTTGGCGACATTAACTTAAGTGAACCAAAAGCATTAATAGGATTTGCAGGAAGAAGAGTTATTGAACAAACAATTAATGAAAAATTGCCAGATGATTTTCAAACGGCAGAATTTTTACTTGAGCATGGTCAACTTGATAAAGTCATCCATCGTAAAGAAATGAAAAGCACACTTGCTCAAATTTTAAAAATGCATCAAGAGGTGAAACCTAATGCTTGATTTTGAAAAACCACTTTTTGAAATAAAAAATAAAATTGAATCTTTAAAAGAGTCACAAGAAAAAAACGATGTCGATTTACAAGATGAGATTGATTTGCTAGAAGCCTCTTTAGAAAGAGAAACTAAGAAGATTTATACTAACTTGAAACCATGGGATAGAGTACAAATTGCGCGTCTTCAAGAAAGACCAACCACTTTAGATTATATTCCTTTTATCTTTGATTCGTTTATCGAATTACATGGAGATCGCAACTTTAGAGATGATCCAGCAATGATTGGAGGTATCGCTTATTTAGATGATATTCCTGTAACTGTAATTGGGCAACAACGAGGAAAAGATACTAAAGATAATATTTATCGAAATTTTGGTATGGCACATCCTGAAGGGTATCGCAAAGCATTGAGGTTAATGAAACAAGCCGAAAAATTTAACCGTCCTATTATTACTTTCATTGATACTAAAGGTGCGTATCCAGGTAAAGCTGCTGAAGAACGTGGTCAAAGTGAATCAATTGCTAAAAATTTAGTTGAGATGGCATCGCTAAAAGTACCTGTTATTACTATTGTAATTGGTGAAGGCGGTAGTGGTGGTGCACTTGGTATTGGTATTTCTAACAAAATAAATATGCTTGAAAATAGTACGTATTCAGTTATTTCACCTGAAGGTGCGGCTGCGTTACTATGGAAAGATAGTACGCTAGCTAAAATGGCAGCTGAAACAATGAAAATTACTGCCAAAGATTTATACCAATTAGAAGTGATTGATGAAGTTATTAATGAGCCATTAGGTGGGGCCCATAATAATATTGAACAACAAGCTAAAGAAATTAAAGCTACATTCGTAAAACAATTAAAAGAGTTACAGCGTTTAACTAGTGATGATCTTGTGGAAACACGCTTTAATAAATTTAGAAATATAGGTTCTTTTAATGAATCTTAATTATGAGACTAGAAATCTACCCCTTGATTTCTAGTTTTTTTCTATTGAATAAGTTAAATTTAATATATAAAACGTTTACATAAATATATTCTATCTATATTAATGGAACACCTAATAAAATTGTGGTAATTTAATACTAAAGATAATTCTAGTTAGGAAGGGTATGTCGTCATGAAAAAAATTGCGGTATTAACAAGCGGTGGAGATTCACCAGGTATGAACGCTGCTGTAAGAGCAGTAGTACGTAAAGCGATTTATAACGATATTGAAGTTTATGGAATCTATCAAGGCTATCAAGGATTGTTAGATGACAATATTCATAAACTTGAATTGGGATCAGTTGGAGACACGATTCAAAGGGGAGGTACGTTCCTTTACTCAGCTAGATGCCCTCAATTCAAAGAGGCAGACGTTAGACAAAAAAGTATCGAGAACTTACGAAAACGCGGTATCGAAGGTCTAGTAGTTGTTGGAGGAGACGGAAGTTATCGTGGCGCTCAACGCATTAGTGAAGAAACAAAGAATATTCAAACTATTGGTATTCCAGGTACTATCGATAATGACATTAACGGTACTGATTTTACCATTGGATTCGATACAGCGCTAAATACTATCATTGAAAGTGTCGACAAGATTCGTGACACTGCTTCAAGTCACGCTAGAACATTTATAGTTGAAGTAATGGGAAGAGACTGTGGAGATTTAGCATTATGGGCAGGTTTATCAGTCGGTGCTGAAACGATTCTAGTTCCTGAAGCAAGTACGGATATTAAAGATATTGCTGAAAAGATCGAAAAAGGTATCAAACGTGGTAAAAAACATTCAATCGTAATGGTAGCTGAAGGTAGTATGAGTGGCCAAGAATGTGCAGATCAATTAATGAAATATATAAATGTAGATGCACGCGTGTCAGTTTTAGGTCATATTCAACGTGGAGGAAGTCCTTCAGGAGCTGATAGAGTTTTAGCTTCACGTTTAGGTGGTTACGCTGTAGAATTGTTAATGCAAGGCCATACTGGTAAAGGCGTAGGCATCGAGAATAACAAACTTACTGCTACACCGTTTGATGAAATTTTCAATAGCGATAGACATAAATTTAACACTGATATCTATGAATTAGCGAAAGAGTTATCTATTTAATTTAGGAGGCTTTTTAAAATGAGAAAGACTAAAATTGTATGTACAATAGGACCAGCATCAGAATCTGAAGAAATGTTAGAGAAATTAATGAAAGCTGGTATGAACGTAGCGCGTTTAAACTTTTCACATGGTAGTCATGAAGAACATAAAGCTCGTATTGATACAATTCGTAAAGTGGCTGACAGATTAGGTAAAACAATTGGTATTTTATTAGATACAAAAGGACCTGAAATTCGTACGCATGATATGAAAGATGGCGTTATCATGCTTGAAAAAGGTAATGAAGTTATAGTAAGTATGTCTCAAGTTGAAGGTACACCTGAGAAATTCTCAGTTACGTATCAAGACTTAATTAATGATGTACAAGTTGGTTCTTATATCCTATTAGATGACGGTTTAGTTGAACTTCAAGTTAAAGAAATTGATAAAGCTAATGGTGAAGTTAAATGTGACATCTTAAATACTGGTGAATTGAAAAATAAAAAAGGTGTTAACTTACCAGGCGTAAAAGTTAATTTACCAGGTATAACTGATAAAGATGCTGATGATATCATGTTTGGTATTAAAGAAGATATTGACTATATCGCTGCTAGTTTCGTACGTCGTCCTAGTGATGTCCTAGATATCCGTGAAATTTTAGAAAGAGAAAATAATCGCAATATTACGATTTTCCCTAAAATCGAAAACCAAGAAGGTATTGACAATATCGAAGAGATTTTAGAAGTATCTGATGGATTAATGGTAGCTCGTGGTGATATGGGTGTTGAAATCCCACCAGAATCAGTGCCAATTGTTCAAAAAGACTTAATCAGAAAATGTAATAAACTTGGTAAACCAGTTATTACTGCTACTCAAATGTTAGACTCTATGCAACGTAATCCACGTGCTACTAGAGCAGAAGCAAGCGACGTAGCTAACGCAATTTATGATGGTACTGATGCAATTATGTTATCAGGTGAGACAGCTGCTGGTTTATATCCTGAAGAAGCAGTTAAAACAATGAGAAATATTGCTATTTCTGCTGAAGCGGCTCAAGATTATAAAAAATTATTATCTGATCGTACTAAACTTGTAGAGACTTCATTAGTTAACGCTATTGGTGTTTCTGTAGCTCACACAGCTTTAAATTTAAATGTAAAAGCAATTGTAGCTGCAACAGAAAGTGGTTCAACTGCAGTTACTATATCTAAATATCGTCCACATTCAGATATTATTGCTGTAACTCCAAGTGAACATACTGCACGTCAATTAGCACTTGTATGGGGAGCTTATCCAGTAATTAAAAAAGGTCGCAAAACTACTGATGATCTTTTAAATAATGCAGTTGCAACAGCAGTAGAGACCGAAAGAGTTAGCAATGGTGATCTAATTATCATTACTGCTGGTGTCCCTACTGGTGAGAAAGGTACAACTAATATGATGAAATTACATTTAGTTGGTGATGAAATCGCTAAAGGTCAAGGTGTTGGACGTGGCTCAGTCGTTGGTAAAATAGTAGTAGCCAAAAACGCTAGTGACTTAGAAGGTAAAGATTTAAGCGATGCTGTAATCGTAACTAACTCTGTTGATGAAACGTTAGTACCATATGTTGAAAAAGCAGTTGGTTTAATTACAGAAGAAAACGGTATTACTTCACCTAGTGCTATTATTGGTCTTGAAAAAGGTATACCGACAATTATCGGAGTTGAACAAGCTACTAAAGAACTTAAAAACGGTATCTTAGTAACAGTAGATGCAGCTCAAGGAAAAATCTTTGAAGGATATGCAAACGTACTATAATATTTTATTATAGTTTTCCGTAAATGTTTCGTATAAAAAAGATTTTGAAAGTTAAATAAGATTAATTAAAGTAGAAGCTAGGACGCTCGTATTATAAGTGTCCTAGCTTTTTCTATGCCAATAGGTAGATAAATAAATTTTACGTGAATACTAGACTTTAATTAATTTGCCTTGAGGGGGTAAGGAGGTCAAAAATTAAGAACTATATTTTGAATTTCTATCTGTCTATTATTTTTCATAAAAAAACTTCCAACTCTTATTTAAGAGAAGGAAGTATATACTAATAATTTATTTTACTTTCTTAGTAACTTGTTTGTATCTTAAATACATCAATCCGAGGAAGATAAACCATAATGGTGTGATAAAGATTGCATTTCTTGTAGTTTCGTTTACAAATAATAAACAAAATACAAAGATAAAGAATACTAAAATTGCATATCCCATAAATTTACCACCAGGAAGTTTGTAAGATACTGTTTTGTGTAATTCTGGATTTCTTCTATGATAGTTAATGTAGGCTACAATAATTAAAGCCCAAACTATTATGAATAATACAGTTGAAATTGTTGTTACATAAGTGAATACTAATGTCGCATCTGGGAAGATGTAGTTAAGTAATGCTGTAACAAGTAATAGTGCTGATGAAGCAATAATAGCTATGTGAGGTACTCCACTTTTGTTAGTACTGCTAAAAATTGGTGGAGCTTGTTTTTTGTCTGATAAACCAAATAACATACGGCTATTAGAGAAAATACCACTATTACAAGATGAAGCAGCAGCAGTTAATACTACGAAATTAATTAATCCAGCAGCGAAAGGAATACCGATTAGTGAAAATAATCTTACGAATGGACTTTCAGTTGGATCAACTTTATCCCATGGAATAATTGACATGATTACTGCTAATGCACCTACATAGAATACTAATATTCTTAGTGGAACGGCGTTGATTGCTTTTGGAATTGTTTTAGTGGGATCTTTCGTTTCACCAGCTGTTACCCCAATCATTTCGATACCTACGAATGAGAATAATGCCATTTGGAACGACATAAAGAATCCTGAAGCGCCGTTAGCGAAAATACCATGTTTATATAGGTTAGTAAAGCTTGCATGACCAAATTGTGTTTTAAAAGCGAATAATACCATTACTAGCCCAACTACGATAAGAGCGATAATTGTAATGATTTTAATGATTGCAAACCAGAATTCTAACTCACCAAATAACTTAGCACTTAATAAATTAAATAACATTAGAATTAAAACGCAAAATAATGCGCTAATCCAGTTTGGAATAGCAGGAAACCAGAAACTTACATATTTAGCAACTGCTGTAACTTCGGCCATACCCGTGATAATCCAACATAACCAATAAGTCCAACCTGTTACAAACCCTGCAAATGGTCCTATGTATTCATTAGTCACGTCAGCGAAAGATTTAAAGCGAGTATTTTGGATGATAATCTCGCCGAGTCCTCTCATAAACATGAATAACATGAATCCTATAATAATATAAGTTAGGAGAATAGATGGACCAGTCATTGCTATTGTTTGCCCAGCTCCCAAGAATAACCCAGTACCAATAGCGCCGCCAATTGCAATTAATTGCACATGACGATTACTCAATCCTCTTTGTAATTTTTCTTCAGCCATAAGACAACTCCCTTACATTTAATTAATATTTATTATGCACTTATATATTCATTTCGACAATTATTTTTTAAAATTTTTCTAAAAATTCCCTTAATATTTGATTGAAAAATTGTAATCATGATTGATAAAAAATTTGAATTTCTGAATATATATGATGAAAATACGGTATTTATTTTATAATAAAATGCTTTAATATAGCTACTTTCAAGGTATTATTAATTAAATCAAAAGATAAAATTACACCTTAGTTGTACTTGTATCAAAATATATATTCGTTCACAAAGCGAATTCAATTAGCTATAATATTATTGAAAGCCATTACATTAAGTAAAAGAAAAGGGGAATTGCTTATGGCAGAATTACAAAAAGGTTTAGAAGGGGTAATTGCAGCAGAAACTAAGATTAGCTCAATTGTCGATAGTCAACTAACATATGCTGGCTATGATATTGATGACTTAGCTGAGAATGCATTATTTGAAGAAATAATATTCTTATTATGGAATTATAGACTACCAAATCAAGAAGAATTAGACGCCTTAAAGGATAAATTAAATCATTACATGACATTAAATCCTAGAGTTTATAATCACTTTGAAGAATATGCGACAGATAATGTACATCCTATGACGGCATTACGTACTTCAGTTTCTTATATTGCGCATTTTGACCCAGATGCTGAAAATGAAACTGAAGAAAATCGTCTCGAGAGAGCAGTACGTATTCAAGCTAAAATTGCTTCACTTGTTACTGCATTTGCTCGAGTACGTGAAGGGAAAGAACCAATTAAACCTAATCCTGAATTAAGTTATGCGGCAAACTTCTTATATATGTTAAAAGGGGAACTACCAACAGATACGCAAGTGGAAGCGTTCAACAAAGCTTTAGTCTTACATGCTGACCATGAACTTAATGCTTCAGCTTTTACTGCTCGTTGTGCAGTATCTTCTTTATCTGATATGTATTCAGGTATCGTTGCGGCAGTTGGTTCTTTAAAAGGTCCTTTACATGGTGGCGCAAACGAACAGGTGATGAATATGTTAGCTGAAGTAAAATCAGTTGATGAAGTTGATGCTTATCTTGATAAAAAAATAAAAAATAAAGAAAAAATCATGGGCTTTGGCCATCGTGTTTATAAAGATGGCGATCCACGTGCGAAATACCTTCGTGAAATGAGCCGTAAAATCACTGAAGAAGCTGGTAGAAGCGAATTATACGATATCTCAATTGCTATTGAGAAACGTATGAAAGAAGAAAAAGGGTTAATTCCAAATGTAGACTTCTTCAGTGCAACTGTTTACCATAGTATGGATATTCCACATGATTTATTTACACCAATATTTGCGGTTAGTCGTACGTCTGGTTGGACAGCGCATATCTTAGAACAATATCGTGATAATAGAATCATGCGTCCTCGTGCAAAATATATTGGGGAAACTGAACGTAAATATCTTCCTATTGAAGAAAGATAATATTTTGATGATAAGTTTAAATAAGATTTCATAATTTATGGAGGTTTAATAATATGTCAGCAGAAAAAATTACTAGAGTAAATGATGGTTTAAATGTACCAAACGAACCTGTTATTCCGTTTATCATTGGGGATGGAATCGGGCCTGACATTTGGAAAGCGACTAGTCGTGTTATCGATGCGGCAGTAGAAAAAGCTTATAATGGAAAGAAACGTATCGAATGGAAAGAAGTATTAGCGGGACAAAAAGCTTATGACGAAACAGGTGAATGGCTACCTAAAGAAACACTAGAAACAATTAAAGAGTATTTAATAGCTATAAAAGGGCCTTTAACTACTCCGATCGGTGGAGGGATTCGTTCTCTTAACGTTGCCTTACGTCAAGAATTAGATTTATTTACATGCTTACGTCCAGTACGTTGGTTTAAAGGAGTACCTTCACCAGTTAAACGTCCTGAAGATGTAGATATGGTCATTTTCCGTGAAAATACTGAAGATATTTATGCTGGTATTGAATTTAAAGAAGGAACAGATGAAGTTAAAAAAGTAATCGATTTCTTACAAAATGAAATGGGTGCTACTAATATTCGCTTCCCTGAAACTTCTGGTATAGGTATTAAACCTGTTTCTAAAGAAGGAACGGAACGCTTAGTTAGAGCAGCTATTCAGTACGCATTAGATAATAATCGCAAATCTGTTACTTTAGTGCATAAAGGTAATATCATGAAATTCACTGAAGGTTCATTTAAACAATGGGGTTATGATATTGCACATAACGAATTCGCTGATCAAGTATTTACATGGCAACAATATGATGAAATTGTTGGACAAGATGGTAAAGAAGCAGCTAACAAAGCTCAAGAAAAAGCTGAACAAGAAGGCAAAATTATTATTAAAGATTCAATTGCAGATATTTTCTTACAACAAATCTTAACACGTCCTAATGAACATGATGTTGTAGCTACTATGAATTTAAATGGTGACTATATTTCTGACGCTTTAGCAGCTCAAGTTGGCGGTATTGGCATTGCTCCAGGCGCAAATATTAACTACGAAACTGGACATGCCATTTTCGAAGCTACGCATGGTACTGCACCTAAATACGCTGGGTTAAATAAGGTAAATCCTTCATCTGAACTATTAAGCTCAGTATTGATGTTAGAACACTTAGGATGGCAAGAAGCGGCAGATAAAATTACAGACTCTATTGAAGCTACAATTGCATCTAAAATCGTAACTTACGATTTTGCTAGATTAATGGATGATGCCAAAGAAGTTTCAACTTCTGAGTTCGCAGATGAATTGATTAAAAATTTAAAATAATTATTTGCTAAAATAAATCGATGATATAACGAAGCTGAGCCATTAAGATATGGCTCAGCTTCTTATTTATCAATAGTTGTCTTTGATAAGGTTAAGGGAATAATAATTTGCAGTGTGGTAAATCGATAAGATAAAAACTCAGGAGTTTTATCGCCATTTCTCAATCTTTCAGTCTCGGCTCTCTTTCTATATTTCTATTATTATAAAATGAGTCATGATCATTAATTTTTATAAAAGTTTACATTGAGTTTTTTACAAATTCACTACATATAAGTTCATCTTTAAAAAGCGCTTACAAAAAATTATAAATAATATTAAAAATTTGTTAATATTACTTTAAGAAAGCAAAAATAATTTCTTTATAAATACTAAATATTATAT
>NZ_PPRG01000061.1 GCF_002902625.1 Staphylococcus devriesei | reverse complement strand
TTGATTTTCTGTTTCGCTGTCTTTTTTATAAAATTTTATTGTATATTAATTCAAATATATGTATAATAATGAATTATAAAAAAGGAGGTTGCTATATGAAATATTTTTCTAAATTAATAGTCATAGCAATCTTAATTAGTATGACCTTGATATATATACAACCAATGGCTCAGGCTGATGAAGATGCAACATGGAAAAGAATCAAGGAAAGTGGAGAATTAAAAGTAGGTTTATCCGCTGATTATGCGCCGCTTGAATTTGAAAAAACAGTTAATGGTAAAAGTGAATATGAAGGAGTTGATATTGAACTAGCTAAGAAAATTGCTAAAGATAATAACGTCAAACTAAAGATAGTAAACATGCAATTTGATAGTTTGTTAGGAGCGCTTAAGACAGGAAAAATTGATTTAATTATTTCAGTTATGACGTCTACTCCTGAAAGAAAAAAGGAAGTTGATTTTTCTGAACCTTATATGGAGACAAGTAATACATTATTAATAAGAAAAGATGATTTAGACAAATACCATGATTTAAAAGACTTTTCAAAGAAAAAAATAGGTGCTCAAAAGGGTACTGAACAAGAAAAAATAGCTCAAACAGAAATTGATAAAGCTGAGGTGAGTTCTTTAGATCGTTTGCCAGATGCTATTCTTGCACTAAAAAGTAAAAAAATCGATGGTCTAGTTATCGAAAAACCAGTAGCTGAAGCATATATCAAACAAAATAAAGAACTTACATTTGCAAAGGTTTCTTTTAACGAAGCTAAGAAACCTACAGTCATTGCAGTACCAAAACAATCACCAATGTTATTAGAGCATGTTAACAAAACGATTAGTGAGGTTAAAGATAAAAATTTAATCAATAGCTATATGGATAAAACCTCTAAAGCAATGGTAGATGACGGTAATTTTTATCAAAAATATGGAACATTCTTTATTAAAGGATTAAAAAATACAATACTTATTTCATTTATCGGAGTGATTTGTGGAGCTATCATCGGTGCGCTTATTGCTTTAGCAAAATTAAGTAAGTTTAAAGTTCTTTCTTGGTTAGCTTCAATATATATAGAGTTTCTTAGAGGAACACCAATGCTAGTACAAGTATTTCTTGTATTCTTCGGTACTACAGCATTGCTCGGGTTAGACGTTTCAGCTTTAGTTTGTGGAACCATTGCTTTAGTAATCAACTCTTCTGCATACATTGCTGAAATTATAAGAGCTGGTATAAATGCGGTAGATAGGGGGCAAACTGAAGCTGCACAATGTCTGGGATTAAATTACTCTAAAACAATGATTCATATTATTTTACCCCAAGCTATTAAAAATATACTACCTGCGCTTGGTAATGAATTCGTAACGTTAATTAAAGAGTCATCAATCGTTTCTACAATTGGTGTAAGCGAAATAATGTTCAATGCTCAAGTAGTGCAAGGTATCTCATTTGATCCTTTTAAACCACTTATGATAGCTGCAGTCATGTACTTTGTCCTAACATTCTCTTTATCGAGAGTAATGAATTTAATTGAAGGGAGAATGAAAGCCAGTGATTAAAGTTGAAAATTTAAATAAGTCGTTTGGTAAAAATGAAGTATTAAAAAATATTGATTTAGAAATAAATAAGGGGGAAGTTGTAGCTATTATTGGCCCTTCTGGGAGCGGGAAAAGTACTTTGTTGCGCTGTATGAATTTACTTGAAACACCAACTAGTGGGAAAGTGATATTTGAAGGAAAAGATTTAATGCAGAATAAAAGTAGCTTAAATAGTTTGCGCCAAAAAATGGGTATGGTATTCCAAAACTTCAACTTATTTCCTCATAAGACCGTACTAGATAATGTTATTTTAGCGCCTAAATTACTTAATAAAAATAAGTTGGAAAACTTGAAAATCGAAGGTCAAAAATTGTTGGAAAAAGTAGGACTTGCAGATAAAATATCGGCGTATCCGTCTCAATTATCTGGAGGTCAAAAACAAAGAGTTGCTATTGCTAGAGCATTAGCAATGCATCCAGACGTCATATTATTTGATGAGCCAACTTCAGCATTAGATCCCGAAGTTGTTTATGAAGTATTACAAGTAATGAAAGATTTAGCGAAAGAAGGCATGACCATGGTAATTGTAACACATGAAATGGGCTTTGCCAGAGATGTGAGTGATAAAGTAATCTTCATGATGGATGGAGAAATCGTAGAAAGTGGAGAACCACAACAAATTTTTAATACGCCAACTCATCAAAGAACGCAAAACTTTCTTGAGAGAGTTTTATAATAAGATAATAAGAATATAAATGTTAATCAATACTAACGAAGCGGAATCATAAAATATTGAATCTATTTACAAGTATGCTTCGTTATCTAACATATTAATCAGGACAAAGAATTGTTAGAAATGACAATTAAATCTTTGTCCTGTTTTTTATTCAAAATTTTAAATATATGTATTCCTGTTTATGTTAAAATATCCTATGTATATTTTTATAGGAGGCAAAGTAATTGAATTATAAAGAGTTAAAAAGAGAAATCATCGACTTTGCACATTCAATTGGGATAGATAGTATTGGTTTCACAACTGCAGATCCTTTTGATGAACTTAAGCAAAAGTTAGAAGATTACCATTCAAAAGGCTATGCCTCTGGTTTTGAAGAATCTGATATTGCATTACGTACGGAGCCTAAATTAAGTTTACCAACTGCTCGTTCTATCATAGCTATTGCGGTTGGTTATCCTAATAAACTTAAAGGCGCGCCTAAGAGCGTTAGAGGAGATCGACGCGGCATGTTTGCTCGTGCATCATGGGGACAAGATTATCATAATATTATGCGAAAAAGATTTGATAAACTAGCGGAATATATCCAATCAAAAGTTCCCGATGTTGAGATTCAAAGTATGGTAGATACAGGTGTATTATCTGATCGAGCTGTAGCTGAAAGAGCTGGACTTGGATTTGCTGGGCGCAATGGCTTTATCATTAACCCAGATTTAGGAACATGGACCTATTTAGGCGAAATGCTAGTCAGTATACCATTTGAACCTGATGATCCAATTTTAGATAGTTGTGGAGACTGTACGATTTGTGTAGATAGATGTCCCACAGGTGCGTTAGTAGGAAATGGACAACTCAATGCGCAAAAATGTATTAGCTTTTTAACTCAGACAAAAGGCTATTTACAAGATGAATATCGCTATAAAATTGGGAATCGATTATACGGCTGTGATACATGCCAACAAGTCTGCCCTAAAAATAGAGGTATTAATACTGTTCATGAAGATATCGTGTTAGAGCCTGAAATTCTTAAACCTCGTCTTGTCCCTTTACTACAAATGAGTAATAAAGAATTTAAAAATACTTATGGCCATCTTGCTGGGGCATGGAGAGGTAAAAAGCCAATTCAACGAAATGCTATAATAGCATTAGCGCATTTTAATGAAGAAACTGCAATCCCCGAATTAAAAGAGGTAGCTTTAAATGATCCACGACCAATGATTAGAGGTACCGCCTATTGGGCTATTGGTCAGATTCTTGGAGAAGAAGCACGTAGCTTTATTGAAGAATATTATGATAGCGAACTTGAAGAAGTTCAACAAGAGATGATAAAAGGATTAGAAATGAGGAAACCATAAATGACCAATCATATCGTATTATTTCAACCCGAAATCCCTGCTAATACAGGAAATATAGCTCGTACATGTGCTGGAACAAATACACATTTACACTTAATTAAACCATTAGGGTTTAGTACAGATGATAAAATGCTAAAACGTGCAGGCTTAGATTACTGGGAACATGTTAATATTACTTATCATGAGAGTATCGAAGAATTTTTTGAAGCTACAGAGGGCAATTATTATTTGCTTACTAAATTTGGTAAACAAACTTATAGCGATTTCGATTTTTCACAAATCGAAATTGAACATTACTTTATTTTTGGTAGAGAGACCACAGGGTTACCTGATTGGGTTAAAGAGAAATATGCAGAGACGGCTTTAAGAATTCCAATGAGTGACAAAATTAGATCGTTAAATTTATCTAATACGGCGGCGCTATTAATTTATGAAGCGTTACGTCAACAGAATTTTCCTGGATTATCTTAAGAAAAAGTGATTAAGAAGAATTATTAAATGCAACTGAACACTAAAAAATGTTATATTAATGAGTGATTTAATATACCCTGTTAAATGGTTTGAATTAATGCGTAGTAGGGTAAGTTATCTTATAATACGACAATTATTAAAATATTGATGAAGTAAGAGGAGTGTAATGACAATGGCAATGAACTTTAAAGTATTTAATGATGTTGAACATGTAGCTAAATTCACTGCAGATATCATTAGAAAACAATTTAACAACAATCCAACTACTATTGCTGGAATTCATTTAACTAAGGATGCAGCTCCAGTATTAGATGAATTAAAAAAAGATGTTGATAGAAATGCTGTAGATTTCAGTCAAATCAATATCCTAGATTATGATGATAATCGTTCATACTACGAAACATTGGGCGTACCTGCTAGCCAAGTATATCCTATTAATTTAGATGATGATGCTGAATCATTAATTGATGATAAAATTAAAACTAAAGAAAATAAAGGAAAACTTATTTTACAAGTTACGTCTATTGATGAATCTGGTAGCTTAAATGTAAATGTAAGACAAGGTCTTTTAAAAGCTCGTGAAGTTGTATTAGTAGTAACTGGTGCTAATAAAAAAGAAGTTATAAAAAAATTATATGAAGAAAATGGTAAATCAAACTTTGAGCCAGCTGACTTAAAAACACATCGTATGGTAACTGTAGTGTTAGATAGAGCAGCAGCTGAAGGTCTTCCTGAAGATGTCAAAGAATATTTCACAGCTGAATTTGCATAAATTTAAATTGTGAGGTCTAATTTATGACAGAAAATAAAGAATCTAAACTATATTATAGTGAAGAAGAAAATGCTATGGTTGAGGACTTAGATGATTTAAAAGAGCTAGGTAAAGAAATGGAACAAATTTCTGAAAAAAATGATGAAGAGAAATTGAACCAATCACATGACTCAGAGGTGCGTTCTGATTTAAATGACAACTAATTAGATGTTGTTCCTTGTGCTTCATATTGACACTTTGTATAAGGTTAATATGGAGCGCTTTTTTATGCTAAAATGTAACTTGATGAAATCACTAAGGAGATAAAATAATGTTACAGAAACATTGGTTACAGTTAACTATTGCCACTATCGTTATAAGTTTGTTATCGATTAAAGGCTTTCCTATTGCACTAGGGGCTTTGTATTTGCCAGTACTATTTAAAATAGTACAGTTACAATTAAATTTATCTAAAGGATTGATTGACGATATCAATGCGCGTCCTTTTATTAAAAGTAATCAAACAGGCATCATTGTTAGCGTGTTATGTTGTCTTATAGTTACTGGAATTCTGATTTATACGTTAAATGATTTTTATCAAAGTTTAACTGGCATTTTAGGTTATTTGGTAATGCTTAGCCCTTTTACATTGATTATAAGCGCTATTTTATATGTTTTAAGTACCATTGCCGTTGTGCAAGCTGTAAAAGTTAAATTTATTAAATAATATACTAAAGTTAGAAGCGTGACAGAAATCTATTGTAGTTCAAAGGTTTTAATGTCTCGCTTCTATTTTTATATAAGAAAAGGTCTCACATTTAAAAACAAGATATAAACTTAACTAGATAAATATATTTGTAAACGCTTTAATTGTGCGTTGCTCCTCTAATTTAAATAATGCTATACTATTGGTAAATAAGAGAATAAGGGGAGATTATCGTATGTCAGTAAGAATTGAACACGATACTTTTGGAGAGATTGAAGTACCTGGAGATAAATATTGGGGTGCTCAAACTGAAAGAAGTAAACGCAACTTTCCAGTAGGTAAAGAACGGATGCCAATTGAAGTAGTTTATGGATTTGCTCAGTTGAAAAGGGGCGCTGCTTTAGCCAATCATGAGCTTGGAAAATTAAGCGATGCTAAAAAAGATGCAATTGTCCATGCATGTGATTTAATTTTAAAAGGTGAGTTAAACGACCATTTTCCATTAGTCGTTTGGCAAACTGGAAGCGGTACGCAAAGTAATATGAACGTAAATGAAGTGGTTAGTTATGTAGCAAATGAATATTTAAAAGAAAATAATAGTGATGAAACAATTCATCCTAATGACGATGTAAACAAATCACAAAGTTCTAATGATACATTCCCGACAGCCATGCATGTGGCTTTATATCATGAAGTCGAAACTAAATTAGAACCTGCATTAAAAAAATTACGTGATACTTTTAAAGAAAAAGAAGAGCAATACCAATCAATTATTAAAATAGGACGTACGCATTTACAAGACGCTACACCGATTAAATTAGGTCAAGAAATTAGCGGTTGGCGCTATATGTTAGATAAATGTGAAGAATTATTATCTGAATCTAAGAAACATATTTTAAATTTAGCTATTGGTGGTACAGCAGTAGGTACTGGTATCAATGCACATCCGGAGTTTGGCGATAAAGTAGCTAAATTTATTTCGGATAATACAGGATATGCATTTGTGTCATCTGAGAATAAATTCCACGCATTGACTTCACATGACGAAGTAGTGCAGTTACACGGCACATTAAAAGCACTAGCTGCTGATTTAATGAAGATAGCGAACGATATTAGATGGTTAGCTTCAGGTCCTAGAGCAGGTCTTGCTGAAATTTCTATTCCTGAAAATGAACCAGGATCTTCAATTATGCCAGGTAAAGTTAACCCAACTCAATGTGAAATGTTAACGATGGTTGCCGTGCAAGTTATGGGTAATGACACGACTGTAGGTATTGCAAGCTCACAAGGTAACTTTGAGTTAAATGTATTTAAACCAATTATCTTGCATAATACATTACAATCAATTTACTTATTAGCTGATGGCATGGAAACATTTAATAATAACTGTGCAACAGGAATAGAACCAATTGAAGAAAATATAAATAATTACTTAAATCAATCACTTATGTTAGTAACAGCATTAAATCCACATATTGGTTATGAAAAAGCAGCTCAGATTGCTAAAAAAGCTCATAAAGAAGGGTTAACGTTAAAAGAATCAGCGATTGAGTCTGGATATGTAACTGAAAAACAATTTGAGGAATGGATTAAACCAGAAGATATGGTTGATCCCCACTAACTCTTGACAAAATAAAATCAAAAGGTTGGGACATAATTTAAAAGTAGAGGCGTAGAAGATATTCAATTCTGAATCATCTCTACGCCTCATTCTATTCTTGTTTACTTACTTATTTACAAAGGAAAGTGGAATTGCAAATCGAATGCAATTCCATTAGAGTGCATTCTTACTTTGTATTATTCGTCATCTAGGCTCACAGAAATTAATTCTTGAGTAAGCGGATGAGTAAATTCAATTTTATAACTATTTAACTCTAGTTGACGTAGTGTTGAATCACCGTATAACGGATCTCCGAGAACAGGATGGCCGATTTCGGCTAAATGTACACGAATTTGGTGTGTACGACCAGTATCTAATTTAATATCTAATTGACAAACGCCTTCTTTAATCATTTTTGAGGATAAAATATGAGTGACTGCACGTTGACCTGTGTTAGAAACACGGCGTTTGTTAGGGTGAAATTTGTCTTTACCAATAGGCTTATCAATCGTTTGAGGTTTAATTGGTAATAACGCTTTTACATTCGCTTTATATATTCTGTTAATTTCATTTTCTTCTAACATGCGATCTAATATTTTTTTCATTAATGGGTTCTTTGCAATAATAAGTAAGCCAACTGTTTCTTGGTCAAGACGGTGAATAGGTTCTGCATAGTCGCTATTTATCGTATAAATCACATGGTTCATTAATGTATTACTTTCTTTTAAATCATTTGGATGTGTTTTCACACCTTTAGGTTTCATGACAATGGCTAAATCATCATCTTCATAACTAATTTGAGCATAGCGATAACTCGGTAAGTAATTACTTTTTTCTGTAGGCGTGGGGATATAAACCTCGTCGCCTGTCACTACTTTATCTGTGAGTTTAGCTGGTTGATGATTGATAGTAATATCTTTAGACATATTAAGTTGATGCAAATCTTTTTTAGGTAATTTTAAACTTTGGAAAATTTCTCTTAAAGTATAATTATTAAAATTTGTAGATATATTAAAATTCATAAATTCCTCCTATTAAGTACGTATTTATCATATCATATC
>NZ_PPRG01000060.1 GCF_002902625.1 Staphylococcus devriesei | reverse complement strand
TTAACACTCTAATTCACTCGGTTTTGCTTGGTAAAATCTAATTTACTTACTTATCTAGTTTTCAATGTACAATCATTTAAT
The DNA here is from genome assembly GCF_002902625.1 of Staphylococcus devriesei. Taxonomy (GTDB): domain Bacteria; phylum Bacillota; class Bacilli; order Staphylococcales; family Staphylococcaceae; genus Staphylococcus; species Staphylococcus devriesei. Next base: position 329 of record NZ_PPRG01000060.1, on the reverse strand, counting down.
GGTGGAGACTAGCGGGATCGAACCGCTGACCTCCTGCGTGCAAAGCAGGCGCTCTCCCAGCTGAGCTAAGCCCCCATCTATTCAAGTATTTAATGGTGGGCCTGAGTGGACTCGAACCACCGACCTCACGCTTATCAGGCGTGCGCTCTAACCAGCTGAGCTACAGGCCCATTAAATCGTTGAATGCTTATTATAAATATTCAAAACTGAATACAATATGTCACGTTATTCCTTCACCTCTATGAGGTGTTCCGAATATATCCTTAGAAAGGAGGTGATCCAGCCGCACCTTCCGATACGGCTACCTTGTTACGACTTCACCCCAATCA
>NZ_PPRG01000006.1 GCF_002902625.1 Staphylococcus devriesei | reverse complement strand
TGAGCCAGGATCAAACTCTCCATAAAAATTTATGATGTTTGATTAGCTCATAATACTAAATAATGTTTGTAACATTTAAGTTACTTTATTGGAATTAACGTTGACATATTGTCATTCAGTTTTCAATGTTCATTAAAATAATGGAGCGGGTGATGGGAATCGAACCCACAACATCAGCTTGGAAGGCTGAGGTTTTGCCATTAAACTACACCCGCATATTTAATTAGAAAGATTATTTGGTGCGGCCGAGAGGACTTGAACCTCCACGGGATTTCTCCCACTAGGCCCTCAACCTAGCGCGTATGCCATTCCGCCACGACCGCTGGCAAAACGCGATAATTATTCAAATCATTATCGAGAACATTATCAATTGTAAATGCTATGTAATAAAAAGTCAATAACTTTTTAATACTTTTTTAATAGTGTTTTACAAACACTTAACATTGAGTCATTTATTAACGCAACGATATCTATAATACATGTTTGAATCATTAATGTCAATACTATAATTTCAAAAAGTAACTTAGCCAATAATTAACTATACGCTATGATTTAAATCAACTATTTCTATTCGCTCTTATTCTTAGCTCTCTAATATTTTATATCTATATTCATTACTAGGATATTAATTACTTGCGCCGTGTTAAATAAATATACACTACTACCATCCATTTTTCTCCTTGTATAACAAAAAATAGTCACGGAAGAAATATAATTTCATTAAGAAATTCTTCCATGACTATTCTTGATATAGCTAGATATTTATATAGCTTATTAAAGTTGTAAACTAAATTTTTATTTCATTGATTTTTTGAGTTTTAGCTTTCCACCACAATAACCGCATCTCATCTTTTTTATATTTACTTTCCTAATTCTGAGATATTCATTATTACATTTAATACATTGATAAATATAGTTAGCTCGTTGTTCATAACTATCTATTGGAGTACAAAACCTAGGTGCATTAACTTGTTTACTCAATGTTTTAAAATCTCGATCTCTATGCTTATATCCTTTTCCCAATAAATGTAAATGATAATGACAAAGTTCATGCTTTATAATATCTACTAATGCGTCATTACCATAAGTCTCATATTGTTTAGGATTGATTTCAATGTTATGTGAGTCGAGTAAATAACGTCCACCAGTAGTTCTTAGCCGTTTATTGAATAACGCTTTATGTTCAAAAGCCCTGGCAAATTCTTCTACCGAGACTTCTTCTACCAATTGTTGTAACTCTAAATTATTCATTTGGGTTAATCATTGTTAATGAAACTTTATCTTTATTTTTATCAATGCTAAGAATCCATACGTCGACTATGTCTCCGACGCTTACTATATCCATCGGGTTTTTCACAAATTTCTTAGAAAGTTTTGAGACATGTACTAATCCATCTTGTTTTACACCTATATCAACGAAGGCGCCAAAATCAACTACATTTCTCACTGTACCACTAAGCTTCATTCCTTCTGATAAATCTTCAATTGATAATACATCAGATTTAAGAATTGGTGTTTCATATTCATCTCTAGGGTCGCGATTAGGGGCCATTAATGATTTAATAATATCTTCTAAGGTTGGGAGTCCTACTTCTAATTCATTAGCTAACACTTCAATATCTGCTTTGGCTAATGTTTGTTTTAGCTTTTCAGAACCTAAATCTTCAATCGTTAGATTTAATTTATCGAGAAGTTGATAAGTTACTTGATAACTTTCGGGATGTATTGATGTGTTATCAAGGGGTTCTGTACCATTGACAATTCTTAGGAAGCCGATACTTTGTTCATATGTTTTAGCACCTAATCTTTTAACTTTACTAATTTCTTTATTATGTTTTATTGCCCCATTTTCTTCACGATAATTAATAATATTTTGAGCAATAGCACCTGACAATCCAGAAACATGTTGTAATAATGATTTAGAAGCAGTGTTCACATCGACACCAACTTGGTTAACTGCTGTTTCTACAACAAATGTTAAGGCTTGTTCTAATTCTTTTTGATTCACATCGTGTTGGTATTGACCAACTCCAATAGATTTAGGATCTATTTTTACTAATTCACTTAGTGGATCTTGAACGCGTCGACCAATGGAAACTGCACTTCTTTCTTCTACTTGAAAATTAGGAAACTCTGTTCTTGCAATTTCTGAAGCTGAATATACAGACGCCCCCGCTTCATTAACAATAATAAATTGCGCATTAAGTTTATATTTATTAATAACATTGGCAATAAATTGCTCAGTTTCACGACTAGCTGTTCCATTACCTATAGCGATAAGTTCTACATTATTTTCACGGATGACTTTCACTAATTCTTTCTCCGCAGCATCAACATGAGATTTAGGTGGATGCGGATAAATTACACTTTTGGCAATAAACGTTCCAAATGGATTAATCACTGCCAATTTACATCCAGTTCTGAATGCTGGGTCGACCCCTAGAATTTGTTTACCTTTCATAGGTGGCTGTAGTAGTAAATTCTTTAAGTTCTCGCTAAACACTTCAATGGCATGAGCTTCTGCTTTTTCAGTTAGATCTCCGCGAATTTCTCTTTCAATTGAAGGCATAATCAAACGTTTCAAACTATCTTGAATGGCTTCACGTATATAGTTCAAATGAACGTTTGAGTTTTGAATCTCTTTCTTTTCAATAAATGCCTCAATTTGTGAGGTATCGAATTCAATTTTGACAGATAATACTTTTTCTTTTTCTCCCCGGTTCATAGCCAATATTCTATGATTAGCAATTCTTTTCACTGGTTCAGAGTAGTCATAATACATGGCATAGATTTCTTTTTCATCTTCTGCTTTCCTTTTCTTGGAAGTCACAACCTGCCCTTGTTGGTAAACATCTTTTAATAATTTACTACGATATTTAGGATTATCAGAAATTTGTTCTGCAATAATATCCTGTGCGCCTTGGATAGCTACTTCCTCTGTCTCAATCTCTTCAGATAAGTAACGTCGCGCTTCTTCTTGTATATTTTTATCTTTTCCTAACAGAATAAATGTCGCTAACGGTTCTAACCCTTTTCTTTTGGCTTCCGTGGCTCTAGTTTTCTTTTTCTGTTTATAAGGTCTATATAAATCTTCAACACGTTGTAATTTATTTTGTTTTAAAATCTCTTGACGGAGTTCTTGAGTTAATAACCCTTGTTGTTCAATATTATGTATAACTTCTTCTTTACGTTTTTGTAAATTCACTACATATTGATATTCATCGGAAATTTGTTTAATCTGTACTTCATCTAATCCTCCAGTAGCTTCTTTTCTATATCGAGCGATGAAAGGTACAGTATTGTTTTCTTCTAATAGATTCAATACTGCTGTTATTTGTTTTTCTGAAAATTGATACTTTGTCGCAATGTCATCAATTAGTTTTTTATCCATTATCTAACCACACTTTTCCAATATTTCTATCTAATTTTAGCATATTTCAATATATTATTTTATCTAGCCTCATTTTACAAATCTAATAAAATTAAACAACCCAGAACATTTCTTCACGAAATATTCTAGGCTTATAGGTTATCATCTATTCTATTATTGTTTTGCTGCTTGTTGTAATTTTTTAATTGCTGTTCTTTGTAATCTCGAAACATGCATTTGACTTAAACCTATACGTTCGCCAGTTTCTTTTTGACTTAAACCTTCAATAAATGTACATTGAATAATTTCTCTTTCTCTATCAGATAAGATTGGCAAGATGCGTTCAAGAATCATACGTTTTTCCGTTAAGTCATAATTATCATCTTGTTGTCCCATAATATCTAATAATGTAACTGTCGATCCATCTTTATCCGCTTCTATGGAATGGTCTACGCTTAAAGCATTATAGCTTTGTCCCATTTCCATGGCTTCAAGAACTTCTTCTTCTGTAACCTCTAAACGATCAGCAATTTCTGTAATTGAGGGTGAACGTTCTAACTCATTAGTTAATTCGTCGCTCACCTTCTTTATTCGAGGTCCAATCTCCTTAATTCTTCTAGGAACATGAACACTCCATGTTTTATCTCTTAAATATCTTTTAATTTCACCAATAACAGTTGGCACTAGAAATGCTTCAAATTTGCGATCAAAAGATATATCAAATCTGTTAATAGCACCTATTAAACCAACCATACCAACTTGAACTAAATCTTCGTGATGTGATTGTCCTTTAGAATATTTATAGGCTAGCGACTCGATTAATTTACGATAGTGAGTAACTAGTCTATCTTGAGCATCAGTATTTGCATTCTCTTGATGTTCTTTAATCCATTGGTTTATTTGTTCAGGTGATACATCATTAACTGATTTCGACTCTTTCGTCATTATTTGGCACCTGCTCTTTTTTTATATACTTAATCATGCTGATGGTTACACCAGACTCTTTAAACACTTTTACTTCATCCATTAAGGATTCAATTAAGAATAGACCTAATCCTCCTTCACGTAAGAAATCAATATTTTCGTTATCGTTGTAAGGACCTAATTGTGCTTTAGTTGTTTCATAATCAAAACTTTCACCTTGATCTGAAATGACAATTTTAATTTTATCATCAAATAGTTCAAAACATAAGTTTATCATACCATTTGTTGATTCATGTTTATAGGCATGTTTTACAGCATTCGTAACTGCTTCACTAACAGCAATTTTAGAATCTTCAATATCATCATACGAAGCGCCGGCTCTAGAAAATACACCTGACAACGTTAAACGTATTAAACTCACGTATTCCGCAGAGGCAGGTAATTTCATTTCGATATAGTCGTTTTTAATTGGCAAGTTACTCTACCTCCGTTCCTTCATTAACATGCATTAAGTCTTTAAGACCAGTTATATCAAATAATCTTCCAATTCTATCTGATACACCTAATATATATAATTCTTTATCATTTTGGTTCAATGCTTTTAAAGTACCTACGAACAATCCTAAGCCCGTTGAATCCATATAACTTACATTAGATAAATTTACATGGATATCATGTGTACCCTCTTGACGCATTGGTACAAGTACTTCTTCTAATTCAGGTACTGTATAAACGTCCAACTCTCCGGCTACAATAACTTCATAATAGTTATCGTGAGTTACCGTTTCAATATTAAGATTCATAGTTTTTTACACTCCTAGTATTTTCTTATTCAATAATATGTATACTATACAAGTCTACCCATTGTAGTAATTATATAATCAAAAAATTTAATATTTAATTTACTCTTTTTATGATTAAAATGGTCATATCGTCACGTTTATTTGGATTTTGAATTTTTAAAATAGCTTCATACAAAATTTGTACAATATCTTGCGGATGCATATGTTTATATTTATGAATTAAATTAAGCAATGTATCTTTATCAATAAATTCACCATCTGTGTTTCTTGCTTCTGTCACGCCATCAGTAAAAATAATGACTAAATCCTCTAAATTAATTTGAATTTCTTGCTGACTATATCGAGTGTGTTGATTAACACCTAGAACTCGGCCTCTTACGTCAATTTCTTCAAAATCTTCTGTTTCTGCTCGATATATATATCCAGGTTCATGGCCAGCTGAACTGCAATAAAGTAAATGATTCATCTCTTCATACAAACCATAGAACATAGTCACGAACATATTTTGGTTAACATTTTTTTCTACTACGCGGTTAAGCCTCTTTAATCCGTCACTTGGTAACTGGGAATGGCCATAAGAGTCCATTCCAAATTTAATCATACTCATGGCTAAGGCAGCCGGTATACCTTTACCAATAACATCTGCTACCGCAAAACTCATTGTGCCATCTCTATGATCAATAAGGTTAAAGTAATCACCACTCACTTTTTGAGCAGCAACTGATATAACTCCAATTTGTATACTATCAAACTGAGGTATATCCGTTTTTAACATCGTTTGTTGAAGTCTGGAAGCTAAGTCAATTTCTTTATCGTGGAATTGCATTTTATCAACAAGCTTTTGATAATCTCTATAACTATAGCCAAAACCTTTAACTATTTCTTGCAAGACATCTAAGGTTTCAAACACCTGTGTTTCATTTAAATTTAAAGAAGTGATATATGTTTTATGGATTTCAACAACATCTTCAGGCAGAATATCTTTTTTGATTACTTCATTAGTAAAATCATGACATTTTTCTAAAAATTGCTTTTTATTTTTAGCAACTAAACTCTCATCTATAAGTCGTTTATAGTGTTTTTTAAATTCTTCCACGAATCTGCCTCCTTACTTCGCAGTTACATTGCTTACGCTTCATTAGCTTTATTAACGTATTGCAAATAATACTTATATTTAAAAAAGACTTTAGGATAACCTAAAGTCAGCAACTAGAGACAATGACTAAATAGTAAGACTATTGTAGAATAATACTAATTTATATGTATAAGCATCTTTTTCTCATTTATTGATTACAAAATAATCAATAGTATGAAAACATTGTCTTTAATAGTTAGTTTTGCTTATATTTGGTTTATACATGGAAAACATTAAGTTTTTTGAGGTTTGACCTCATCGTGTAAACCTAAACTAATATCTAGAGCCCCATCTACTTCTTTCATTTTCTCTTCTGATAAATAGGTTAATTTTTCTTTCAATCTCTTTTTATCAAGCGTTCGAATCTGTTCTAGTAGAATTACTGAGTCTTTGTCTAGTTTATACTTATGTTTTTCTATTTCGACGTGGGTTGGTATTTTGGCTTTATTAATCCTACCTGTAATTGCAGCAACAATTACGGTAGGACTATATTTATTACCAGTATCATTTTGAATGATTACTACAGGTCTGACTCCCCCTTGTTCTGAGCCCTGTACTGGTGACAAATCAGCTAAATATACATCTCCTCTTCTAATCATTCACTCTGATAATTAGAAATGATATATGTTTCATTGCAATCACAAGCTTCGCATTCAAGAGGGAAAGCTTCTGTTGCTAGGGAGAGGTTTAAATCGGCCATTTGTACATAGCCCTCTTTTAAAGACTGTTCAAGACTGTGGCTTCTATTCTGATTAAAAGTTAACATACTAATGAACCTCCATTTGGTACCAAATAAACATTATAAACCTTAATTTAAGTTAATAATAACAAATTTTGTATCAAGTGACTATACTATTTTAGTAATTCATTGGTGACATATGTTTGATCGTCGATATTATATACGCGTGGAACACGTCTTCCTAAATTGCATAACACTTCGTAACTTATCGTATGTTGTTGTTTAGCTAATGCTTCTGCAGATTGAGGCGAGTCAATGTGATTCTCTAAAAGAATAACTATGTCTCCCTCTTTAACAGTCTCTGGAATTTTTATGATTGTTTGGTCCATACATACACGACCTATAATTTCACATTGGTCACCATTAATATTTACACAGCTACCTTGCATCGATCTTAAGTAGCCATCTGCATAGCCAATTGGTAAAATAGCGATCCTCATATTTTCTGTAGCAGTGTACGTACTACCATAGCTTACAGATTCGCCTGCCTTTAAATATTTAGTCTGGACAACTTGAGTGATTAATCGGGCACTTGGTTTCAGTTCAATTTGTACATTGTCTCTGACAAATTCTGAAGGATAATAACCATACAATGATATGCCTACCCTTAAAGCATTACATAGTTCATAATCTTTTAATAATGCACCCGCCGAGTTTTGTGAGTGAACATATTTCGGTTGTTCAACTTGTGTTACTAACGTTTCAAATAGCGCATACTGTTGTTCAATTGAATCACCTGGCTCATCTGCATTTGCAAAATGAGTATAAACGCCTTCAAATACAAGATGTTGATACGAACTAATTAAATTAACAACTTCTTTATATTCTTCAAGCGTTTTTATGCCGAGTCTGCCCATACCAGTATCAAGTTTTACATGTAACCATAAATTTTTCTCGTTATCATCATCAATTAGATGAATGGCTTCTTCTAGCCATTGTTTAGAAGGAACTGTAATTGCTACTCTATGTTGAATAGCTTTATTAATATCTTCTAATGGAATAACGCCTAATATGAGTATTTGTGCATTAACTCCATGCATTCTTAGTTCAATTGCTTCATCCAATGTGGCAACTGCAAAAAATTCTGCACCATGTCTCATCAAATATTGAGCCACTTTTACACTACCTAACCCATAACTATTTGCTTTTACTACAGGTATAATCACTTTATCTTTATGAAGATTTGTAAAAGTAGTGTAATTCTCTTTAATAGCCTCTAAGTCTACGTTTAAGTAAGTTGCTCTATAAAATTTGTCTGACATAAGACGTCCTCCTCAAAATTTGAGATTAAATATTTAGCTTACTTTTAAATCAGAAGCTATTTAAATCTCATTACCGTACTAGTATGCATAGTTACAATTATAAGCTTATTAACTTTCTTTTTCTAATATAACCTGGCTCATCGCATAATTATCTGTATGAGTAATTGTGACATGTACTATAAACCCCGCATAATCTATACAAGGTTTACCTTTGTCATCGTTATAACAGTTAATATCATTAAATGATATTGTTTTGCCTAAGCCCGTTCCTAGCGCCTTACTAAAAGCTTCTTTAGTCGCAAAACGTCCTGATAAGAATTCTACTTTTCTTTTTTCACTCGTAAAAGAATAGAATTTTTCTTGTTCTTGTTCTGTTAATATACGTTCCACTAACTTGCTTTTCTGTTTTAGATAAACTTTTTTAATACGTTCTATTTCTATTAAATCACTACCAATTCCATAAATCATTAACGTAACCTCGCTCAACAAGTTATTCACTTATTTGTTCTTCCGTCGATTCTTCAATTAATTGGTCTTTATGATTACTTTTTTTAATTTGAAGAATCTTTTTTAACTCATAGGCATCTTGTTTATTAATTAATTGAATTTCTGAATTACCACCAGCAGTTGAAAGATATAATGTTGCTAGGTGATATTTTCTCATAAGATATCCTTCTACTACATCAATATTTTGTATGCGGTAGAATGGAATAATTTTTGTATTTATAAATATTATACCTGTTCTTATATAAATCTCGTGATCTTTATAATAATAACGGAAGTTTTTATACCTTAAGATAGGCGTTATAACAGTAAAAAGTACTAAAAATAATAATAGTATACTTACACTAATAGTGACACTCCAAATTGGTTTCGTTAGGTGCATAAAGTATATATCTACTATATTTGTGATAATTAAGATTAGTAATAATATCGCAAATGTAATTAAAGAAGCGATTCTTATTACTTTTGGCCCTTGTGGATGCATATACTTATAATCATTCATTATACTCACCTCTTAAATATGCATTAATATAGTAGTTTGCTGTAGTTTCAGAAATAAATTTTAAATGAATGTCTTCAAATATCGAACCTTTAGCTAGTATAAAATGTAAGTTTGACAATTGACTTCTTTCTAGGAATGGATGTTGATTGGTTTCCATTCCTATTATTTTATCCGTTTTAAAATAAAATATATTAAATCCAAATAAACTTACTTGACGCAGTGCTATTTCTTCATTTTCAAAATGGATTCCTGAGGAACGAACATAAATCAATGCATGAAGCGCCATATTTATAATGATGACCACTGTGATTAGAATGCTCCAAGCACTCCAAAAGTAAGTAGCAAAGCATGTTGCAATAATTAAAATTAAGCTTGGAATGAAGAAATGACGATGGTATCCACGCCATGGCCTCCCTTTATGCACTTTGCTAAATTGCATTTCAGGAACGAGACTTTCAATAATATTATAAGCTTCTTTACGTTTAATAAACGGTAAAATCATAATCTTTCCATTGTTACTGACATCATCTTCGGATTCTACGTCTAGATCACTGGTGATGATAAAATGAATAGATGTGTATCCAAATAATCTTCTTAAGAAAGATTGTTTCTCTAACACTGCTTGTAGTCGATTAGTTGGCACAGTGATATTTTTAACATTTAACAATCCATAACTAATTTTAAGTTGGCTATCTTGTTGGCTAACAGTGTAATTATAATACCGGATTAATGTTATGAGCGTGCCAATGATATAACTAATGATTAATATAAAAGCTAGGCAAGTGATTACAATTAATGATATGGAATTTATCCAATGCCATAAGCTCTCTGTCCATTCATCCCATGGAATAACATCTTGAAAAGCACCAATAATTGGGGAAATTGTAGCAAACGCCACGCCTATAGCGCCACTTGTCATCGCCATCAATAATAAAGAGCCAAAAGACATCTTAAAAATTGGTTTACTCTCAAGGTGTTGATTTATAGTAGTCTCTTTATTGCCAACAGAATAAACGAAGTCTTCTTCTTTCGTATTAACTTGAGGATTAACTTCGTTTTCGTCTTTTAATTCTACTTGTCTTTTACGAATGGCTTGTTCAATTAAATCACTTTGTGATTTTGAAATGGTCGATAGTTCAACCCCATCACTCGGTGTTTTAATTTGTAGACTTACCCCACCAACAATCTGATTGATTAATCCTTGCGTCGTATCTAGAGATTGAATTCTACTGATATTTAATTCTTTACGTTTTTTATTAAACCAACCTGACGTGAGTATAAAATGCTCATCTTCAATCCAATAACGTGTGACACGTACATCTATGAATTTACTAATAGAAGCAAATAAAACAATAACTATGAAAATAGCTGGTCCAATATAATGTCTAATTTCAGTAAAGTCAAAATTCCAAATATTAAAGCCAATGAAGACTATAAAAGTTAAAATATTTTGTTTGATTACTTTGATTAAGGCGGTAAGATAGGAAATAGGATGTAACTTCTGAGGGCTATACATCAGTATCTGCACCTCTCAATTCAATAAAGATATCATTTGCTAATTTTTCGGCTTCTTGCTCTGTAACCAGTGGCAATGTAATTTCATGACCAGCAGTTACAGCTACGATTTTATTTAATTTTAATTTCTTCATTATTGGGTTAGCTTTTAACTTCAAATATTGTAGACGCTCAATTTTTATAATTTTATAATTTTTAAAAATAAAGAATGCTTTAGTTTCTAAATTATTATTTTCTTTTCTATAATATCTATAGTTAAAGCGTATGTAGGGTTGGCTCACTAACCGGATTATAGATAAAACAAGTAAGCCGATTAAGATGTAGATAATAAATTGGTACCAAGTAAAATACTTCCACATTACATATATGGCACCAAGTAAAAGAAGTTCAATTAGAAAGGAAATACCACTACTTATCCAATGATAAGTATATGCGTTTTTAGGACTTTTATGAAATGAGTTCTCTAACTTCATAATAAACTCCTTCGTATTTTTTCTACATTATATCATATTCACTATCATTTTCATGAGATTATAAAATGAAAATAATATTTATTAATTTTACAGTAAATTTTATTTCATATTAATAACACTTTATACACAAATTATTGAATTAAAGAAAGTTGTGATAGTCAGCGAATATAATTCTGAAAATTGTATAGTGTCTTTCTAAAATAAAGTAAGCGCAATAAATGATTTAGTGCATCATATAACCTCTATTCATTAATTATTTTCTTAAAAACAAAAAACGAGGCTAAACCATTAATATAGAAATGGCTTAGTCTCGTAAAAATAAATGATTATTAATTATTTTTGTAAATCGGCAAATGTGCGACCTTTCATAGATGATCTACCTTTGTTTTGATTGTCGCGACGTTCAGGTTTTTTTCCTTTTTTCTTGTTAAAGTTACCTTTTGAACGTTTATTTTTATTATCAAATTTATTGTTGCGTTTACCGCTACGACGTGAGTTATTACCTTTACCTTGTTGACGGTTTTTACGTGCTAAAGGTTTTTCAAAAGTTAATTGAACTTCAACTTCATCATTAGCTTCTACAAGTTCTTGTAATAATGATGCAACGAGTTCTGTGCTATCATATTCTTCTAATAATTCACTTGAAATACGTTTTAAACGGTCTTCACTTTCACGTGACATCCAGTTTTTAACTTTATCTTTAATATCTTCTTCACGTGCTTTTAGTACTTCTTTTCTGTGAGGAGGTCTTAAAGCGCTCATTCTTCTGTTATTTGCTTCTTCAATTTGACGAATATAATCCATTTCAATTGGATTAACAAACGTTACAGCGATACCTTCTTTACCGGCACGGCCTGTACGTCCAATTCTATGAGTGTAGCTTTCAGTATCTTGAGGAATATCAAAGTTATATACATGACTAACGCCTGAGATATCTAAACCACGGGCTGCTACGTCTGTAGCTACTAAAATATCTAATTGGTCGTTTTTAAATTTCTTTAAGACTTCTAAACGCTTAGCTTGAGTAATATCACCATGTAAACCTTCTGCTTTATAGCCTTTAGATAATAATGCACTTGTTAGTTCATCGACACGACGTTTTGTTCTACCAAATACGATTGCTAATTCAGGTTGATGAACGTCTAAGAAGTTTGTGAATGTATCGAATTTTTCAAGTTCTTTCACAATTGTATAGTACTCATCAATATGAGGATCTGACATTTCATTATTCATTGTTTTAACAATTTGTGGTGATTTCATAAATTGTTGTACTAAACTTTGAATTGCTTTAGGCATTGTCGCTGAGAATAACATAGTTTGTCGTTGTTCAGCTGGAATTTTATCCATAATGAATCTCATATCATCGATGAATCCCATGTTCATCATTTCATCCGCTTCATCCAAGATTAATGTATGGATGTCTTGAGTTTTTAATGTACGACGATTTAAATGGTCGATAACTCGTCCTGGCGTACCTACTACAATTTGCGGTCCACGTTTCAATGCTTTAATTTGTCGATCGATTGGCATACCACCGAATACAGTAACTACTTGAACATTTTGTCCGTGACTGAATTCACGTATCTGTTCCGCTACTTGCATAGCTAATTCTCTAGTCGGTGCTAAGATTAAGGCTTGAACGCCTGATTGTCCGACAACTTTTTCAATTAAAGGAATCCCGAAAGCTCCTGTTTTACCTGTACCAGTTTGAGCTTGCCCTAGGACGTCTTTTCCCTCTAATGTGTAAGGGATACTTTCTGTTTGGATAGGTGTTGGTTCCTTAAAACCCATTGCTTCAAGGGTCTCAACTGTTTTATCCGAAATCCCTAGTTCTTTAAAATTTTGCAATATAATTCTCCTTTAAACTTTCTTATTTAATTAATATACGTCTGTGTATATAAGGTCCTCTTATTACGTCAACTTCTATATAGTACCACCTAAAAATATATATCGCAATAAAGCAATTCGTTAGCGTAACCTAATTTCTTATTATTTGGGGGGTAATGGTATTTATATTTTTCTTTGGAAAAGGCCATAAAAAACAAGCCATTGTCGGATTTCACTCACATACAATGACTTATTATATACAAATTTATTTAATTGAAAAATTTAAATAAGTTCGTTGACGACTTCTTCAAGTTTATTTCCTCGAGAACCTTTGATTAGAACTTTATCTTGTGGTACTAAATAATCTTTTAAATACTTAGTTAATTCTTCTTTATCGGTGAAGTAAGCGACATTTTCTACAAATTGTCCACCTACATCACTTATCAATTTAGCATCATTGCCATAAGTTAATAATGTGTGGATGTGCTTGCCTTCTAAATGAGCCCCTACGTCTTTATGCATTTGGCGACTATTTTCTCCTAATTCTAATGAATCAGCAAGAACAATGATCTTACGTCCATCCATTTGACTCAACGTATCAATAGCGGCTTTCATACTTGTCGGACTAGCATTATATGCATCATTGATAACAGTAATCTGCTCATCAGTTACATGACGTTCCATACGCATGCCTGTTAGTTGAACATGGTTAATATTCCGTTGGATCGTAGCATAGTCTAATCCAAGTTCATGACCAATTGCGATAGCCATAGCAGCATTTTTCATATTATGAATACCTAAAATTGGTAATTCATAATATTCTTGATTATTTATTTTAAATGCAATTCCGTCATTCTTACTATTCTCAACTTCACATACTAATGCGTTATCATGATTTAAACCTACACCTAATAATTTTACTTGTTTTAAGTTTTTAACGTGTGGTTGCAATAATGGTTCATCACCATCATAGATAAACGTTCCATTTGCTTTTAAACCAATCGTAATTTCTGATTTTGCTTGTGCGATACCTTCGCGAGAACCTAAATCTTGCATATGTGATTCACCTATATTAGTGATGACTGCAATATCAGGTTGAGCGATTGTTGATAATAATTCAATTTCGTGAAAACCTGACATCCCCATTTCAAGAATGGAGATATCTGTGTCTTCATCAAGATCTAGAATAGTTAATGGCAATCCAATTTCATTATTGTAATTACCTTGTGTTTTTTTTACTTTAAATTCAGATTTTAAGACGCTCTCAATCATATCTTTTGTGGTAGTTTTACCGTTAGAACCTGTTACCCCAATCACTTTAGGATTAACATATTGCAAGTATGCCTTAGCAAGATTTTGAAGTGCAGTAAGTGTATCTTCTACCCAAATAATTGGCCCATTTATGTCCTCATTAATAGGATGCCCTTTTTCATAAAGGGAAGCGCCCGCACCATCTTTCAAAGCTTGATTAACGAAGCGATGTCCATCGACGTTTTCACCTTTGAAAGGGATAAATAACATACCCTCAATAATCGCACGCGAATCAATTGTAACGCCTTTAATTGTATTCTCTAAATATTGTTCATCAATATCGCAAGGTATCCAAGTTTGTATCTGTCTTAATGATACTTCAATCATAGTTGAATCCCTCTCTTAATCAATAGTATATTTTTTTTTCTTTTTATCTTCGTGACGTTCTTTGGCTAACTCAATTAATTTCGTAATTAATTCAGAATATGAAAGTCCCATATTTTCCCAAAGGCTTGGATACATACTAAATGCAGTAAATCCAGGCATAGCATTAGTTTCATTAATGAAAATTTGATTATCTTCTGTTACGAAGAAATCTGCACGAACTAAACCAGAGCAGTCTGTAGCTTTAAAAGCTTCAAGTGCCATATTACGCAATGTCATTTGAACCTCTTCATCTAATTCTGCTGGGATTTGTAGGCTAATTTTGCCGTCTTTATATTTAGATTTATAATCATAAAACGCTACATCTTTAATGACTTCACCTGGCCATGTTGTTTCTGGATAGTCATTACCTAATACCGCTACTTCAACTTCACGTGCATTGATACCTTGTTCAATAACTAATTTACGGTCAAATTGGAATGCTTCTTCAATGCCAGCCTTTAACTCTTCTTCATTGTTACATTTACTAATTCCTACACTTGAACCAAGGTTAGCTGGTTTGACAAAGACAGGGTATGTAAGTTTGTCTTTTACAAGTTTAATAATGTTACCTTCATATTTTTCATATTCACTTCTTAAAAAGCTAATATATGGTAATTGTGGTAGGCCTCTATGTTCAAACAATTGTTTCATCACTAACTTATCCATTGAACTAGAAGCGGCTAGTACACCATTACCTACATATGGTAAGTCAAGTACTTCGAATAGTCCTTGAATCGTTCCATCTTCTCCATTAGGTCCATGTAATAATGGGAAAATAGCATCATATTTTTTACCTTCGCTACTTTCTTTAAGTAGTAATGTGATTTCTCCAGCTTCAACGTCTTCTAAACTAAGTTCCTCCACATATTTAATTTCTGATGAAATGTCGTTCTTTTTCTTCCATTGTCCATCATTAGTAATATAAATGATATCAACAAGGTATTTGTCTTTGTTAATCGCGTTTAAAACGTTTTGTGCAGTCAGTTTTGATACATCGTGTTCTGCGCTTTTACCACCATATACGATACAAATATTTTCTTTTACCATATTTAGTTGCCTCCGTTAAGAAATGCGACACGAGAAGTTAATCGCTACTAATTTATATTTTTGAATATCAATAACGATATCTCAACTTCTGTGTTATAGCACTTTCTTTAAATTAATAGTTACTTCATTCTGAGACTGAGACATTAATCGTTTGTGCGCTGGGAAACCGATAAACGGTATCCCAAAAGCAGGATTCTCGGCAGATACCGTCACGATTCGACAAAGGGAGCGGGACTGAAATCTAATGTAATTTCAAAGATTTCGTCGTCACGCCCCGGCAAGGTTGACTATATATGAAGAAAGTCCAGGTTGGACGCATCTTCATCTCAGTCAACTACTGCCTAATCACATAGATTAGGAGATAATATTTTTTGCTCATCGTTCGGTTCTGCTCAAATCCTAAACATTTTTGTCCCAACCTCTTGTATAATTTTGATTAGTATAATTTATGCTTTCTAAAAGACAATATTATCACAGTATTCTACCATTTTGCATTCATCATCTCGTAAATTATCTTTATTTTATCTATACATCCTTGTCTTATAAAATATTAATTTCTCAGTAATATGATTTTAAAGATCTCTCAGTTATTTTCTAGCATATTCACATAAAGTCATGTAAAATCTATATATAATATTAAACGTTAGATTATGGAATTTAAGGAGTTTTCTCATGAAATATTCATCCCGTCAACAGCCTTCAAAACATTGGCTACGTAAAATCGACTGGATACTCATAGCATTGTTAGCAATTTTAGCTATTATTAGTGTAACTACTATTAGCTCAGCAATGGGTGGGGGTCAATATAGCGCTAATTTTAGCGTTCGCCAAATTATATACTATATTTTAGGAGCTATATTAGCATTTATCATTATGCTCTTTTCACCTAAAAAAATAAAAAATAATACTTATCTGTTATACATATTCTTCTGTATTTTACTTATTGGCTTACTTATTATTCCAGAAACACCAATCACGCCAGTCATTAATGGTGCAAAAAGTTGGTACACGTTTGGTCCTGTAAGTATTCAACCTTCTGAATTTATGAAGGTTATACTTATTATCGCTTTAGCAAAAGCAGTAGCTAATCATAATCGTTTTACTTTTAACAAATCTTTTCAAACTGACCTAGTATTATTCTTTAAAATCATTGGTATTTCTATTATTCCAATGGCATTGATTTTATTACAGAACGATTTAGGCACAACACTTGTGATTTGTGCTGTAATTGTAGGTATCATGCTAGTAAGTGGTATTACATGGCGAATTCTTGCGCCCCTATTTATTGCTGCTTTCATCATTGGTAGTAGCATTATTTTAGCAATTATTTATAAACCTTCATTAATTGAGAGCCTTCTTGGCGTAAAAATGTATCAAATGGGACGTATTAATTCATGGTTAGATCCGTATTCTTACAGTGCCGGAGATGGTTACCACTTAACTGAATCTTTAAAAGCTATCGGTTCAGGACAATTATTTGGTAAAGGATTTAATCACGGTGAGGTCTACATACCTGAAAATCACACTGACTTTATCTTTTCAGTAGTCGGTGAAGAAATGGGATTCCTGGGGGCGGTAGTTCTTTTACTTATCTTTTTAGCTCTAATCTTTCATTTAATTAGACTAGCCACAAAAGTTGAGTCATCATTTAGTAAAATATTTATTATCGGTTATGTTTCATTATTAGTATTTCATATCTTCCAAAATATAGGTATGACAATTCAACTATTGCCAATCACAGGTATTCCACTACCTGTCTCTTATACACATCT
>NZ_PPRG01000059.1 GCF_002902625.1 Staphylococcus devriesei | reverse complement strand
AATAACAAAGTAAATATAACATATTATATATGCTACACCAATTAGAAACAGACTTAATACTACCAAAGTATTAGTGAATATAGATCTTAAGCATTAAAGGTTAGTATTTTTACAAATAAAGAAGTGAAACAAAAATCCATTTTTTAAAGAATTAGTGTTTCGCTCATTTGAATAATATTAGAATTTGACTCATAACGTCATAGCTTAATGCAATGAACTATGAGGGACTTTCTTTAAAATATTGATACCCGTTTGATGTTCTTCAATAAACTGGCCTTCATTCGAGAAAATGATTATTTTCAAATACAAAAAATCAAGTACAGAAATTCCAAAATTTAACGCTAATAAAAACATAAAATAATGACCATATTGTGGGAACATCATTGTCATAAAGATTAAAAATAGAGTAATTATAATAAATGGTAATAATAAATTAATACAAAAATACACTTTGTGAACAGGCGCGCTTACATAAGTATTAAAATAAGGTAACCATCTTTTTTTATTCAACTTATGCATTCTAAAAGAGTGGAAATGTTGAATAAAAAAGAGTAAATGAATCGATTTATGGATAGGGTACATTAATATTACAAAAAATAATAAAATAATAAAATGTCTGTCTGATAAAGGAGTGTCTACAAAATAATACATAATTTCATAACTCACTAAAAAAGCAATTACAGTTATAGTAAAGCTAAGGAATGCGATTCTTGGCACACCAAAACGTGCATGAATATCAATTTGACGTTTACATAGGAACATAGAGACACCTCTTTATAACTCTTTTATATACGCTACGTATTATCTAACTAACCACTAAAACAGTCAAGACAAATTAGGTATAAAAAAAGAGACGAAACATAATTATGTTTCGACCTCTCTCTTAACAAGTAATTATTTTTTATCTTTTGAAAATGTATTACTAATTTCTTCTCCACGGTTTTGAAGATTTTCGATATGTGATTGTAACTTTTCAATATTAGGATTAATATCTGATTTAAAATCACCAATTAATGTTTTAAATTCATCGCCAATTTCACTACCATATTCCACACCATCATTTTTAACTTGTTTACCATAGTCAATAATATTATGGAAACTACGTTTGATAGATTCAATTTCACGTTCTAATTCTGAACGAGAACCAGTAGGGGTCTTAGAATCAATAGTATTATTCTTCACGCTATCAGCATCACGATTCATCCATGAAACTGCAATGCCTGATGCGATTCCAACACTAATACCAAATAATACGCGTGTTACTTTCATGTTTATTCTCCTCACTTAATATGTCGTTGTATTTTATCTTTAGAAAACTCGACAAGTTAGTTTAATTCTATATTACCCTATTATGTCATTCAATATGCAGAATTATTCAAATTGCGCTTTGATTTGTTCAGCAATTTCTTTTTTCTGCTCATCATTTAGTTCTTCTTCATGAGTTTCCCAATGATAACCAAATCCGTCGATATCATTTTCATAACGAGGCAAGAAGTGGAAATGTAGATGGAAAACAGATTGATCTGCAAACTCACCATTATTTTGAATAATATTTAAGCCATCAGGATTAAATGCTTTCTTAATTGCATTAGCCACTTTTGGTAATGCAGCACCAATATGTTTCATTGTTTCCTCATCAGTTTCAAAAATATTTGCTGATGCCTTTTTAGGAATAAGTAACGTATGCCCTTTAGTAACTTGCGAAATATCTAAAAATGCATACACATAATCGTCTTCATAAACTTTAAAACTTGGGATTTCTCCAGTAAGGATTTTGCCGAAAACAGTTTCTGCCATTTAAATTCACTCCTTATGTCATATTTGTATCTTATTATATCATTAGTATATTAAAATTTCGTCAGTAAGACATATCTAACTTTAGTAGTTAGACAATGATTTTGGTACAATATAATTCATGGAGGTGCCATATGACAGTAAAAGTTGAACATCTAACAGGTGGCTATGGTAAGCGTCCTGTTATTGAAGATATAAATTTTGAATTAAAAGAAGGCGAAATAGTAGGTTTAATAGGACTGAATGGAGCCGGTAAAAGTACTACTATTAAACACATGTTAGGACTATTAACGCCTATGCAAGGCAATCTTTCTATTTCAAATACAGACATAACAGAAGATATCGAAGTTTATCGTAAGAAATTATCTTATATACCTGAATCACCAGTAATATATGAAGAATTGACATTAGAAGAACATATCGCGATGACCGCAATGGCATATCAAATCAGTGAAGAAGAAGCTATGAAACGTGCGCGACCATTACTTAAAACATTTAGATTAGAAAATGAATTAAACGTCTTTCCAAGTCATTTTTCTAAAGGGATGAAGCAAAAAGTAATGATTATTTGCGCTTTTATCGTTAATCCAGAATTATATATTATCGACGAACCTTTCCTAGGTCTCGATCCTTTAGGTATACAATCAATGCTTGATTTAATGGTTGAAAAGAAAAACGAAGGTCGTACCGTTTTAATGAGTACGCATATACTTGCGACTGCTGAACGTTATTGTGATCGCTTTATCATTTTAGACAAAGGGAAAGTAGTAGGCTTAGGTAATTTAGAAGAACTTCGTGAACAAACAGGGCTACATGATTCGACGCTTGATGATATCTACATTCATGTGACTCAAGGTGGTCAACATCATGAATAAGAAAGCTTCAAACTTATTTAAAAAGCGTCATCAAGCAATTCGTAAAGAAAAGAGCTATTACAATAAGTTCATATTTAATGGTCATTTTACAGTCTTTTTAGTGATTTTACTTGGTGCCTTTATTCTAGGCTACGGGCAATGGTTGCAACACATCCCACATAATATTGACTATGCATTATTTGCAAGTATTGTATTAGCTATTACTTCTATATTTCCAATTAGAACATTTTTAAAAGACGCAGACCGAATCTTTCTCTTACCATTTGAAAAAAACATGAAAGATTATATGAAATTAAGTCTACAATATAGTTACTTTAATCGGATTGCGTTACAAATAATGATAGCGATTATCTTATTTCCATTATTTTATAAATTAAGCAATCAACTTGTAATCGCTTATGTAGTGTTTGTAATCTTACTACTTGTACACCCTTATCTCGGTTTAAGATTGAAATGGCAATGGTACCAACTTCGCTTATCTAGTTGGTCTATTAATATCTTATTGTTTATAGTGAATGCCCTAACTTACTATCTTATTTTAGGCCATAAATTCTATTGGGCTATTATATTAACAATAGGGGTAGTTGTAGCAATTTTCCTTATTCCGAAAATGAAGCAAATCAACTTATTCCCTTGGGAAAGAATGATAGCAGTCGAGCAACGACACCATACAAATTACTATAAATTTGTAAACATGTTTACAGACGTTAAGCATCTTAAAGAGAGTGCAGTCAGACGTAAGTATTTAGACTTCTTACTACCAACACCGAAAGGGCAAAGATTCAATCCGAAAAATATGTACTTATACCTGTTTACACGTAGTTTCGTAAGAGGTAGAGATGCATTTAGTATCATCTTAAGATTAGTCATTATTGCTTTAGTATTAATGATTTGGCTGTCATCACCAATAGTGACAGTTATTATTGGAAGCCTATTTATGTATATTACGTTACTACAAATGTCACAGTTCTATACACAGCAAGCATATGGCTTATGGCCTCAGGTTTGGCCTGTATCTGATACCCAAGTGATTAGAGGATATGAAAAATTCTTATATCGCTTAATGTTTGTGATTGGTATTATTTTTGCAATGACGTTTATTATTATATATCCACAATTTTTCTTCTTTGCAATTGTTTTCTTTATCGTTGGGTGGTTAACAATTAGAAGTACTATTAAAAAGCTTGAGTATCAAGAAACATTACTTAGAGATTAAAAAAATAGGTTGCTTTATATGGGTGAGCGTCATGGCTCACAAATATAGAGCAACCTTTAAAATTATCTAGTCTTTAATAGGATATAAATATCTTTCAAAATAACTTGAATGCTGACTACTTGAACCAAAATAGCGCTTTAATGCATCTTTTGAAAAATAATCCTTAAACGTGTCAGCTTCTTTAAAATCTTCATATGTCTCTCGATTAGCAAATCCAAAATAAACTTTATACGTCGTACCTTCAACAGGTTTTAAGAAACGATAGCTTTTAAATCCTGCAAAGTTTTCAAAGTTTAAATCTAAATTTGCTAGGCGTTTTTCTAACTGATATGCATGATCATCTGAAGATGGGATGAATATTGCTGAATAAAAATGTTCATTACTCATTTCATTAATTTTATTAATCGTGTTATAAACAGTAGGGTGTTTCAATATAGATTTATCATCAGTTTCTTCAATAATGACTGTTGAATCCTCTGTTGAAAATAAAAATAAATCTTTATCAGGATGTTTCATACGAATTTGATTTAAAAAACCATAAGTGCCATACGTAGTGTTTATCTTCATGATTATCCCTCCCTTGTTGATTATATTATACGGTTAAATATAAAATGTGACTATAGTAATTATTTATATAACATTATTATTATGAAAAATAAAAGATTTATGTAACATGTAGTTTTATATATGCAAAATCATCTATAATTAATTTGGAAATCTAGATAAAAAATATTATTGCGCTATGTCTTTTTTATGACATTTAAGCCGGTATAAACGATAATATTATGACGATATGATATTATAGATAAGAATGATTTTAATTTAGGAGGACGCTATGGTGCATAATAAAAACAATACAATTTTACAAACAATAAAAGGGGAACAAACGTCCCATACACCAGTATGGTTTATGCGCCAAGCTGGAAGATCTCAACCAGAATATCGCAAACTGAAAGAAAAATATTCTCTCTTCGAGATTACACATCAGCCAGAATTATGTGCTTATGTCACACAACTTCCTGTTGATAACTACAACACAGATGCTGCTGTATTATATAAAGATATTATGACCCCGTTAAAGCCTATCGGTGTTGACGTTGATATTAAGTCTGGTATAGGCCCAGTCATTCATAATCCAATTCACAGTATTAAAGATGTTGAAAAGCTTACGCACATCGATCCTAAAAGAGATGTGCCATACGTATTAGAAACAATTCAATTATTAACTCAAGAAAAATTAAATGTGCCACTTATCGGCTTTACAGGAGCACCATTTACTCTGGCTTCATATATGATAGAGGGTGGCCCTTCAAAGAATTATAGTTTTACTAAGGCCATGATGTATGGGGATGAAGAAACTTGGTTTGCTTTAATGAACCATCTTGTAGAGGTTTCTATCGATTATGTTGTAGCTCAAATCGAAGCAGGTGCAGAGCTAATTCAAATTTTCGATTCATGGGTAGGTGCGTTAAATGTAGAAGATTATCGCTACTATATTAAGCCGGCCATGCAACGATTAGTTAAAGGTATTAAAGGACACTACGATGTGCCTGTTATCTTATTCGGTGTAGGCGCGAGTCACTTAATCAATGAATGGAACGATTTACCGATTGATGTTTTGGGATTAGATTGGCGTACATCAATTACTAAAGCTACACAATTAGGTGTCGATAAGACTTTACAAGGTAACTTAGATCCCTCATTATTGCTTGCACCTTGGGATATTCTTGAAAAGAGAATTAAAGCTATCCTTGATGAAGGTATGAGCAGAGGTCAACATATCTTTAATCTCGGCCATGGCGTGTTTCCTGAAGTTCAACCAGATACACTTAAACGTGTGACTCAATATGTCCATGATTATACTAGAAAATAAAGAATCAATTTATAAGGGAAGGTTTTAAATAATGACTAAAACAGTAGGTTTATTAGTTATGGCTTATGGTACACCATACAAAGAAAGTGACATTGAACCATACTACACAGATATTAGACATGGGAAAAGACCCTCTGAAGAAGAATTACAAGATTTAAAAGATCGATATGAATTCATAGGTGGTCTTTCTCCTTTAGCTGGTACTACTGATCGTCAATCTGAAGCATTGACAGAGACGCTTAATGAAGCATATTCAGATGTCGAATTTAAGTTGTATTTAGGTTTAAAACATATTTCTCCATATATAGAAGAAGCAGTTGAGAAGATGCATAATGACGGTATACAAGAAGCGGTAACTGTTGTCTTAGCTCCTCATTATTCAAGCTTTTCAGTGGGCTCTTACAACGAACGGGCTAAGGAAGAAGCAGATAAATATGGTATTGAGTTACATCATGTTAAACAGTATTATCATCAACCAAAATTTATTGAATACTGGACGAATAAAATTAATGAAACGTTAGAACAAATTCCTAGTGAAGAACACGATGAAACCATCTTGATCGTTTCAGCACACAGCTTACCTAAAGGCTTAATAGAGAGAAATAATGACCCATATCCGGATGAATTACATGATACAATGAAACGTTTAGAAGCATCTACTAACATTAAACATGTTGCACAAGGTTGGCAATCTGAAGGTAATACAGGTACACCTTGGTTAGGACCAGATGTGCAAGACTTAACTAGAGAATTATTTGAAGCACACCATTATAAAAATTTCATTTACACACCGGTAGGATTTGTATGTGAACATTTAGAGGTGCTATATGACAACGATTATGAGTGTAAAGTTGTTTGTGACGAGTTAGGCGCGAATTATTATCGTCCTGACATGCCTAATACAGACTCATTATTCATTGGTGCCATCGTAGACGAAATTAAAACAGTTTTTTAATAAAGGAAGGGACTCGTTGTGAGTAAAAAAGTTGCAATTATAGGTGCTGGCATTACTGGCCTTGCTAGTGCATATTACTTTAAGCGTTATCAACCAGATATTGATATCACAATCTTTGAAGCAACCAATCGACCAGGAGGTAAAATTCAAACGTATCGTAAAGACGGTTATACGATTGAATTAGGCCCTGAATCTTATTTAGGTCGTAAAACAATCATGACGGAGATTGCGAAAGATCTTGGTCTAGAGAATGAATTGATTACTAATCAAACTGGCCAATCATATATTTTTGCCAAGAATAAACTTTATCCTATTCCTGGTGGGTCAATTATGGGGATTCCAACAGATATTAAACCATTTCTAAAAACGCGTTTAATTTCTCCATTAGGCAAACTTAGAGCAAGTTTAGACTTATTTAAATCTCCAATCCAAATTGATGATGACATTTCAGTAGGAGATTTCTTTAGACAACGTCTAGGTAATGAAATTCTTGAAAATCTAATCGAACCATTGATGGGTGGTATCTACGGTACAGACATCGATCAACTAAGTTTAATGAGCACGTTTCCTGATTTTAAAAAGAAAGAGGAAACATACGGCAGTTTAATTAGAGGAATGCAACATGAAAAAGCTGAACGAGTAAAACAACGCCAATTGTATCCTGGGGCACCTAAAGGGCAGTTTAAACAATTTAGACATGGTCTAAGTTCTTTTATTGAAGCGTTAGCGAAAGACGTGGAAAGTAAAGGCGTAACTATTCGATATAATACAGCAGTTGAAGATATTGTTACTAAAAAAGGTGAATATGAAGTTAATATTGAAGGTGGTAGTGAAACTTTTGATGGCTTATTAGTAACCACGCCACATCAAACATTTATGAAATGGTTTAATCATGATGAAGCATTTAGATACTTCAATAAGATGGACTCTACTTCAGTTGCTACAGTAGTATTTGCTTTTGATGAACAAAATATCGAAAACACGTATAACGGTACCGGATTTGTTATTGCACGTACAAGTAATACAGACATTACCGCATGTACATGGACGACAAAAAAATGGCCATTTACTACCCCTGAAGGTAAAGTACTTATCCGTGCATATGTGGGTAAACCAGGGGACACTGTTGTAGAAGACCATACTGATGAAGAAATAGCAGCTATTGCAAGACGTGATTTAGAGAAAATGATGACATTTAAAGGCGATCCTGACTTTACAATTGTTAATCGACTTCCTAAAAGTATGCCACAGTATCATATAGGACATATTAGTCAAATTAGAAAAATACAACAACATGTTAAACAAACATACAAAGGACTGCGAATCACTGGCGCACCATTTGAAGCGGTTGGTTTACCCGATTGTATCCAACAAGGTAAAAATGCAGTGGAAGAATTAATAGAAGAATTATAACTTTGAAACACTTTTTAGAGGTTAAGCATATCTCTTAAAAGTGTTTTATTTTAAAATAAAGTAGAAAAATGGTTATTAATGCTATTACATAGAAGGAGAAAGATAAATGACAAATGTAATTATTGTTCATTCACAATTAGGTAACTCGCATAATCATTGGTATGAATGGCTTCAACACAACTTAGAACTTGAAGGATATGATGTTCAATTATTTCATTTAGATAAGGAAGACAATAGAGATATTGAAACGTGGGTTAATGAAATGAAACATCAAATAGACATTAAATCAGCAGATACTTATTTTATGACACATGGTTATGGTTCAATTGCGACTTTAAAATTTGTTGAGGGATTACATTTAGACTTTCCTATTGAAGGATTCTTTAGTATTGCTGGTTTTAAAGAAGATGCTCAAGATATTGACGAATCAATAAGGGTAGATCACATTACGATTGATTATAATCTAATTAAACAGAAGATTAAACGTTTTTACGGTCTAGCGTCTAAAGATGATAGTTATGTTTCATATAAAGAAACACAAAACTTAATAGATGAGTTGGGTGGACGAACTAGAATTGTTGAAGAAGGCGGACATTTCTTAGAAGAAGAGGGTTTTGTCTCATTTACAGAACTACAGGAAAAAATGCAAAAATATATGACTAAATAGGTAGTAGGGATTAATTATGCAAAATAAACTTTGATGTTTTGGGCTAATTAGAATTATTATAAGTTAATTTGATGCGTAGGGAGTAAGTATGAGAGATGTATATTCTAGTATTTATTTGATTAGTGGCATCCAATTAGTATCTTTAATTAAAATTTTTTAAGTGTAGCGTTTTTTTACACAAATTACTTTATAATAGTTATTGACTATAGAGAACTAAATATATATACTAATAAAGTATTGAAAAAAGCAACAACTTACTTTTAATTATCGCATTACTTTATAAAGATTAAATTAAAGAAATGTTAAATTTAATTAAAAAAGTGTTGACTTTGTAAAGTGTTTAATGATACACTAGTTAAGTACTGATTTTTGAGACATCAAATAATATTAGCGCGGGATGGAGCAGTTCGGTAGCTCGTCGGGCTCATAACCCGAAGGTCGGTGGTTCAAATCCGCCTCCCGCAATACATAGTCTTAATTGGTCTCGTAGTGTAGCGGTTAACACGCCTGCCTGTCACGCAGGAGATCGCGGGTTCGATTCCCGTCGAGACCGCCATTACTTATTACGGTTCAGTAGCTCAGTTGGTAGAGCAATGGATTGAAGCTCCATGTGTCGGCAGTTCGACTCTGTCCTGAACCATTCAATCATTTTGGCGGTTGTGGCGAAGTGGTTAACGCATCGGATTGTGGTTCCGACATTCGAGGGTTCGATTCCCTTCAACCGCCCCATAATCGTTAAGATGCGGGTGTAGTTTAATGGCAAAACCTTAGCCTTCCAAGCTGATGTTGTGGGTTCGATTCCCATCACCCGCTCCATTATAAATTATTCCACAGTAGCTCAGTGGTAGAGCTATCGGCTGTTAACCGATCGGTCGTAGGTTCGAATCCTACCTGTGGAGCCATGGCTCCTTGGTCAAGCGGTTAAGACACCGCCCTTTCACGGCGGTAACACGGGTTCGAGTCCCGTAGGAGTCATACAAACAGAAGTGAAATATCGCTTCTGTTTTTTTCTGTTATTTATTATTAAGGAGAGCTGTCCGAGTCTGGCCGAAGGAGCACGCCTGGAAAGTGTGTAGACGCTTTATCGCGTCTCAAGGGTTCGAATCCCTTGCTCTCCATACTAGAGCCTAGAATGGTAAAAAACCATTCTAGGCTTTTTTCTATAAGCCTTGATATATCAATACTTTGAGATATTTTGCTTAATAATAGTTCGTATCCATTAAAAAAATTTTAGTCAACCGTTGACTAAATTTAAAGAAAAAATTCCTGTTTTGGTCAACGTGTTTAGTCAACCAAAATTTAAGTCATAAGCTTATTAAGTTGTTCTATCATATTATTATCTTCTTGGTATTCATACTCCTTAATAAGATGAGAGTATACTCTATAAGTTGTTAATATATCAGCATGACCTAATCGCTTAGATATATACTGAATTGACATACCATTAGCTAATAAATAACATCAATGAGTATGTCGCAATAATTTTAAGTGATACCCCCGTACTAGAGTCCAGAACGGTTTTATACTTTTATTGGTTTTTTAATAAAAGCATTGCCAACCGTAAAAATTTGTTAAAATTGAGAAAGGTTTACTCATGAATGAATTAAATTATATGGACTAATTAGAATTGTTAAATGTGGCATCATAAAGAGAGTATTTAGAAATTGATTTTTAAATTGCATGATATATTAGGTTTTGCTATGATGTAATTGTAATAAAGAGACGGCCACTCGGGGCAGTCATTAAATAATGTACCAGAGTTAAAGAGAATAAACTATTAAGATCTATCATTAAGGTAATAGCAAGATATATTAATATATGGTAGCATCGTAAAATGAATCTTTCCTAACAAGATTCCAAGAAAAAAGAGACGTTATGAACGTCTCTTTTTTATATCATATAGTTTCCTTTTACAATGATATTTTATACCTTCTACAAAAATTTAATATGATAAGGGCAGGCGTACTATCCATTAATATATTCTATATATTATTAAGTATAAAATCTTAATCTAAACATCCATATATAAATTATTATAATTTAGAGGAGCTATTAGTAGTCATTTTACATAAAGTTATTTGTATTTAAAGTGAAATTTCTAATAGAATAAGCAATTAACAATTTGATACGTGCTCTTTCTTTGTTTGTCTAAACGCTCGCTACTAGGATAGGGTTAATCAATGTAATATAACTTCAAAAATTTTAATGGTTCGAGCGTTATAAATTAATTATCGTAATGAAAAGTAATTATTGACCATATTGATTTTGATAATAATCTAAGGCATCAAGTATTTGTTGACCATCATCACCCTCATATTCGCCTTTTTCAATTTGATATTGAAGCTGTTTTTCTCCTGAAGATAGACCATCACCAGTATTATTACGCCATTCTTGATTAGGTAAATTCATATAAGGATTGTTTGAGTCATAGTTTTCATTTGAATCGTTAGAGTGAGAGCTATCTGCATTTGCTTCTTCGGGGTCTATTAAACCATAATCAGTTCCACCTTTAATATTTTGTCTATCCCATTCAGCTATTTCCTCTTTTGTAGGTTGGTGATTAGAGGGTTGTTCTTGGGACTGAGTATATTGTGAATTATTTTGCTGATTTGATGATTGTTCTTGTGTTTGAGAAGTTTGCGTATTATTTTGCTGTTCTGATTCTTGATGTTCACTTGTATCTTGAGAGTCTTCTATTTGTTCACCGTCAGCCGTTTCATTATTTCCTTCATCGTTATTAGCTTTAGGATTATCTTTCTTTTTAGCACTATTATTTACTTTCTCTTTTGTATCATGTTTCTTATTTTCTGCTTTCTTGTTTGATTTCTGTTCAGCTTTTTTATCCTCATCTTTGTTTGATTTCTCCTCATCTTGCCCGCATGAAGCTAATAGTAATGTAGATGATAATAATGCTGTACCTAATAATCTAAATTTCATTTAAAATCTCCCTTTAATTTATATTTTATATTCAAACATATGTAAATATATGAATTAATTATCTATATGTGTGTAAATAGCAATCTTTTTATAATACTCTTTATCTTATAGTGCAAAACTTTAAGTTGAACCAAAAAAAGCAAGTTCATATAAGTTATAATTACCGTGTTTAAATATAACTTAGTTAACTTGCTAACTATATTATAATGAAAAAATTCGTTATTTGCGATATTTTCTTAAACTTTTATAAAGTACTAGACGTTTTTCATGCCAAAGTTGAATTAATATTTATGTATTATGAAAGATAGCGAAAATACTAAAAATCGATATTAAAAATTTAAAATCTAAAAGTGTTCTGATAGCATATAGTATTCAAATTTCAATTATTATATAGCGAAATACTTATCAACGAATTTATATTGACTATACAGTGTGAATTTTAATATTCATCATTTTCTAAAAGGGGATTATGTATTTCAAGAGTTAGTTCCTTTTTATCATGATTGATATAAAAGTCACTATTGTAATTAATCTTATTTACTTTTAATATGCCGTCTTTTTCTCTGATGAAAAGAGCGAA
The DNA here is from genome assembly GCF_002902625.1 of Staphylococcus devriesei. Classification (GTDB taxonomy): domain Bacteria; phylum Bacillota; class Bacilli; order Staphylococcales; family Staphylococcaceae; genus Staphylococcus; species Staphylococcus devriesei. Next base: position 36,379 of record NZ_PPRG01000059.1, on the reverse strand, counting down.
ATCATCGTCTTCATCTATAACAACAAAGGTATTATTGTTTGATAATACTTCATATTCTCCTTTATAAATGATATTGATAGTCCATTCATTAAATTTCATTTCAACATTCCCCTTTATTATCTATATTAAAATCACTCAAAGTCTCATTAAACTGTCATCTATTCATGACAAGTTATTAATAATTATAGTGGATACTAATAGTATATCTATTTTAACATTCATGAATATGATTTTAACAATTGTTCCAGCGAAATAGTAATGAAAAGCGGGGGAATCCAAAATTTTATATTGTATTTATTTTATAAATATATTATACTATAAATAAGTCAACGACAATGCGTGGACTTTGTAAACCAAAATACATTGAACGATAGTAGCCGTTTCCTATGAGACTAGGCATTATAATTGAAAATCATAGGCACGAGTCGTAACTAGTTGATTAGTTATGGCTTTTTTTGTGTTGGTTGAGCTGCATATTTTCAATTATAGATTAATGACCTATTAATTATTTCACTAAATACTCTTATAATCCTAAATAAATTAACTATTTATTATTTCATTTAATCATAACCACTGCTAACTTCCTTAAAAATCGTTATAATTAATGTGTACAAATTATGGAGGAATGCGCAGTGGATTTTTGGTTAAAAGAACAAAGCCTATACAATGGAGATAAGATTGCTATTAGCGAGGGCGACTTAACAATCACTTTTAAAGATTTATACGAAAAAGCTTATTCACTTTCTGAGAATATACTATCTTTAAATGAGGATAGAGTAGGCCTGTATATCAATAATGATCTTGCCTCAGTAATTTTAGTTAATGCATGCTGGTTAGCTAATGTAGAAGTGGCGATGATTAATACGCGACTAACACCACAAGAAATGATCAATCAAATGAATTCAGTAAATATTTCTACAATTATAACTACTACTCACTTTGACTTACCGTCGTTTAATGTCATTCAAAGTAGTGATTTACATACATATAAGAAACAATCCAATAATGAGGTATTTGATATTGATAATATTGCTTCAATTATGTTTACTTCAGGGACTACCAGTCCGCAAAAGGCGGTACCACAAACTTTTAGAAATCATTACGCAAGTGCTCTCGGGTGTAAAGAAAGCTTAGGATTTAATCAACAAACGATATGGTTATCGGTCTTACCTATTTATCATATTTCAGGTCTAAGCGTATTTCTACGCTCAATTATTGAGGGCTTTACGGTGCGTATTTTGAAAAAGTATCATACTGAAACAATGTTATCTATTATAAAACATGAAGAGCCTACGCATGTATCGCTTGTACCTCAAACGTTGAAATGGTTAATGGATGCTGGGTTAACGCAACCATTTTCAATAGAAAAAATATTATTGGGAGGCGCAAAATTATCATCCACGCTTATTGATCGAGCATTGAGTTATCAATTACCAATATATAATTCGTTTGGAATGACGGAAACGTGCTCTCAATTCTTAACGGCTTCGCCTCAAATGCTTGCGGAACGTTATGATACAGTAGGAAAACCAAGTGACAATGTGAAGGTTAAAATTAAGCATCCTGATAAAAAGGGACGGGGCGAGTTACTTATCAAGGGAGAAAATGTCATGAATGGTTATTTATATCCTAGTCATTTAAGCGATACGTTTGAAGAGGGATATTTTAAGACTGGAGACATTGCCGAAATTGATAAAGATGGTTATGTGATGGTGTATGATCGTCGTAAAGATTTGATTATTAGTGGGGGAGAAAATATTTACCCTTATGAAATTGAGACGGTAGCTAAGCGCTATGAGGCGATTCAAGATGCGGTATGTGTACCTCTTAACGATGAGACGTGGGGCCAAGTACCAAAACTTTACTATGTATCTGAAATAGACATTCAAGAAGAGCGACTTACTCATTTTCTACAACAATATTTAGCGAAGTATAAAGTACCGAAAGCGTATCAACGAGTAGAAACTTTGCCTTATACCTCAACTGGTAAGCTTCAACGTAATAAAGTGAAACAAGGAGATTAATTTAATGAGAATTCAAGATGTTCATTTCTATTACTATGATGCTGAATTTAAATCAGCGATTATTACTCCTAAGGTAAGACTAACTCATCGTAAAGCGCTTATTGTAGAACTAGTAACTGATACACACGGCTCGTTTTATGGGGAGTGTAATGCGTTTGAAACGGATTGGTATGATAAAGAGACAATCACTTCTGTAAAACAGACCTTAGCACAGTGGTCAAAGAAGATTAAAAATAAAACGTTTACGTCGTTTGAAGAATGGTTGCCTTATTTAGAATTATTAGATCATCAACCTGCAGCGAGATGTACGATAGTGATGGCTATTTATCAAATATATCATCCATTGCCTAGCTTTGAAGTGGAATATGGCGCTACAGCAAGCGGTTTAACCAAGACACAGCTCAAAGCACTGCAAACAACACAGCCATCTCGTATAAAGTTGAAATGGTCTGATACACTTCTATCAGATATAGAAACACTGACTACAGAATTACCATTTAACGTTAACCTCGCACTCGATGCGAATGAGTCACTCAATATTTCAGATTTTGAGAAAATTAAGAAACAAGCACTAGGTAACATTATATATATAGAAGAGCCGTTTAAAGACTTATCGATATTACATCAACTTGACTTAACAGATTATCCATCAATTGCTATTGATGAAAAAGCTATAGATGAAACAACAATTTTATCGATTATTGAAAAGTATCCAGTTAAGGTTGTAGTTATAAAGCCATTTAGAGTAGGTGGAATAGATAGAGTGCTACGATTAATCAATCAATTAAAAACGTATAATATAAAATTTGTGATTGGTGGAATGTATGAATATGGGTTAAGTAGGTATTTCACGGCTTTACTAGCTAAAGAGGGAACTTATCCAGGTGATGTGACGCCAGATGGATATTACTTTAATGAAGATTTTACACAAGGTGTAGGTAAGTTGAAAAGAGGATTAATTTCATTTAATCCTCCTCAAGTTGATAAGTCTAAATTATTATATTTAAATTAATGTTTATGTTTGTCTTTATCTTTTTTTAAAGGGACAGGGTCAAAGCCACCTTTATGAAGCGGATGGCATTTTAATATACGACGAATGCCCATATAGCCGCCTTTTATTGCTCCGTAAACTTCAATTGCTTCACGTGTATATTCAGAACAAGTAGGATAAAAACGGCATGTAGGTGGTGACATAGGCGAAATATAACGTTGATAAATGTGGATTATTCCTAAAAATAATTTTTTAAGCATTTTAAGCCTCCAACAAACTTTCATTATTATATATTTTAACACATATAAAGGAGTAGTGAGCAATGTGAAGTTTATAGATAAAGATAATAGACCTGTAATAGTGCAGTATAAATCAGACAATGATAGGCCAAACGGTAATCACGTTTTAGCTATTCCTATTTTTCATAATCAACTCTTATTTACGCAACACAAAATAAGAGGCATTGAATTTCCTGGAGGTAAAGTTGAACAAGGTGAAGAAAGTAGACATGCGATTGAAAGAGAATTGTATGAAGAAACGGGTGGCATTGCTCAAGATGTACACTATATTGCTCAATACGAAGTTTCTACGCAAGATCGCTCCATGTTCAAAAAAGATGTCTATCTTATAAATGTAGAGCGTTTAGAAACCAAAAAAGATTATTTAGAAACAAATGGTCCTTTATTATATAAACATTTAAATGATATTCCTCATGATGAACAAAGTTATTTGATTCAAGATGATGCCATCTTACATTGTTTAGAAAGGGTGATAGCGCTTGGATATTATCAAGAATAAGAAAATGCCTATTGCTTCTAAAACACACATTTTTGAAGAAATCACCTATACTGTGGATGGATTAAAGTTAAAAGCCTTACAAATGGTGCCTTCTAGTGATAAAGTACGTCGTATCGTGATATATTTACGAGGTGGCAAAGGACAAGTAGGGCGTGTAAGAGCTGCGAGATTAATGCAATTTGCAAATGAACAAACTTTAGTTATTGGTCCTTATTATAGAGGTAGCAGTGGGAGTGAAGGGCAAGATGAGTTCTGTAATGCTGACTTAAAAGATGTCACATATCTGATACGCATTTTAAAACAATACTATCCAGATGCTTTTCTTCATATGATTGGTTTCTCTAGAGGTGGGTTACAAGGATTACTCACATTTCAAGATTATCCAGTCGATAGTTATATCATTTGGGGTGGCGTTTCAGATGTACGTTTAATGTATGAAGAACGCGTGGATTTACGTGGTATGTTGCGTCGCATGGTAGGCCACCCGAAGAAAGATGCTAATCAGTATGATAAGCGAGATGCCGTTAAATCAATCGATAGTAAAAGTCCGCCGATACTAATCGTTCACGGAGGAAAAGACAAACAAGTAAATATTAATCAAGCATATTATTTAGAAAAGCAGTTAAAAGTTAAAGATGCCAAGTATGAAACATTTTATCAACCTAGTGAAGGTCATGTGCCAAGACCAAAAGCAATGAAAGATGCATTGACTTGTGTTAAAAGCTGGATGAAATGCATCGAGAACGACAATTAATTTATAATAATAACAGAATTTAATGTAATTAATATTATAAAAAGAGGAGTGAAGGTGAATTCAAATCGATTCACTTTCACTCCTCTTAAATTTATGGAGTTTATATCAGTATTTTGTTTTCATCTTATTAAATAGAAAACTCTAATATTACTTGTTAAAGCCACCAGTTTGAGCAATATCTTCTACTTCAGAACCAAATTTCTTGAAATTTTCTTCAAAGCGTTTGATTAAGTCATCAGCTTGTTCACGATATTTATCTGAATCGCTCCATGCATTGATAGGGTTAAGGATTGTTTTAGGTACGTCTTCTATTTCAACTGGAATACTTAGACCGAATTTTTCATCTTTAGTGAATTCAGCATCTTTTAATTTACCTGAAATCGCTTGATCCACCATATGACGTGTGTAATGTAAGCTGATACGTCGACCTACACCATATTTACCACCAGTCCAGCCTGTATTCACTAGATACACATCTACATCATGTTCATCGATAAGTTTGCCTAATAAATCAGCATATTTAATTGGATTTAATGGTAAGAAAGGTGCCCCAAAACATGTAGAGAATGATGGTTCAGGTTCTGTTACGCCACGTTCTGTACCTGCTAATTTAGAAGTAAAACCACTTAGGAAGTGATACATAGCTTGTGCTTTCGTTAATTTTGAAATAGGCGGAAGTAGGCCAAAGGCATCAGCAGTTAAGAAAATAATCGTATTAGGGTGTGCTGCTTTAGATGGTAATACGATATTATCGATATGATGAATAGGATAAGCTGCACGTGTATTTTCAGTATGTGTATTATCGTCAAAGTCTACACGGCCACGTTCATCTACAACAGTATTTTCTAAAATTGTACCGTATTGAATCGCATCATAAATTTGAGGTTCTTTCTCTTTAGATAGGTTAATCGCTTTAGCATAACAACCACCTTCAATGTTAAAGATACCGTTTTTATTCCAACCGTGTTCATCATCACCAATTAATTTACGATCTGGTGAAGCGGATAATGTTGTTTTACCAGTGCCTGATAATCCGAAGAATAATGCTACATCGCCTTTATTGCCAACGTTAGCTGAGCAATGCATACTCATAATATCTTGCATAGGTAATAAATAGTTCATAACTGAGAAGATACCTTTTTTCATTTCACCAGCGTATTCTGTACCACCAATTAAAATGACTTTATGTTTAAATGAAATAATAACAAATGTTTCTGATTTAGTACCGTCTACTTCTGGGTCAGCCTTGAAATATGGTGCTGAAACGATAGTGAAATTGGCTTTTATATTTTTAGCTTCTTCTTTAGATTCAGGTCGAATAAACATATTTTGTGCGAATAAATTATGCCACGCAAGTTCGTTGATAACTGTTAACTTTAATTGTGTATCTTTATCGCTACCAGCATAGCCATTGAACACGTATAGCTCATCTTTTTGATCTAGATAAGTTAAAACTTTATTGTAAAGTTTTAAGAATGTTTCTTCATCGATAGGTTGGTTGATATCGCCCCAATCAATGTTGTCTTTGTAAGAAGGTTCAGTTACGATAAATTTATCTTTTGGAGAACGCCCTGTGTATTTACCAGTGCTTGCGTTTACAGCTCCGAGTTCTGTTAATTCGCCTTCATTATTGTTTAAAATCTTGTAATAGAGTTGAGTTGTAGAAAGTTGAAATAGTGAACTTTCTTTTTCTAATAATTGTTTAATTTTAGGTGTTTCGCTATATGTATCTACTGACATACCTTTCCCTCCAACATCAAATTATAAATATTTCGTGTAAGCCTTTACATTAAAGTAGTATAACATAATACAATGATTATTCCACATGGAAAAGACAAAAAATCATTAAAAAACAAAATTGACATTGATAAGTGAATTCGGTAGTATAGTTCTTAGCGGATTCTCTTATCCTGAGTGGTGGAGGGACATGGACCCAATGAAACCCAGCAACCTCTTTTTATTAAAGAAAGGTGCCAAACCGTTTGCAGACAAATATGGTCTGAACGATAAGAGCGAATGGACGTATCTGAGCCTTCTCTCTATCTTATTAGTGAAGAAGGCTTTTTTATTTTTTTAGCTCATCATTTTAAAGAGAATTTTCGTAAATACAAGAAAAAAGGAGCCAATCATGACTTATAATAAACGTTTATTTACTTCAGAATCAGTTACAGAAGGCCACCCGGACAAAATTGCTGACCAAGTCTCTGATGCTATTTTAGATGAAATCTTAAAGGATGACCCAAATGCTCGTGTTGCTTGTGAAACTACAGTAACAACTGGCATGGCTTTAATTTCAGGGGAAATTTCAACTTCTACATATGTGGATATTCCTAAAGTTGTACGCGAAACAATTAAAAACATTGGTTATACACGTGCTAAATATGGTTACGATTATCAAACTATGGCTGTACTAACAGCAATTGATGAGCAATCTCCTGACATCGCTCAAGGGGTAGACAAAGCATACGAATATAGAAATGATATTTCAGAAGAAGAAATTGAAGCAACTGGTGCAGGAGACCAAGGTTTAATGTTTGGTTATGCGACTAACGAAACAGAAACATATATGCCTTTACCAATTTTCTTATCACATCAACTTGCTAAACGCTTATCAGACGTGCGTAAAGATGGCATTTTAAAATATTTACGCCCAGATGGTAAAGTCCAAGTAACGGTGGAATATGATGAAAATGACAAACCAAAACGTATTGACACTATCGTCGTATCATCTCAACACGCAGACGATATTGAATTAGAACAAATTCAAAGCGATATTAAAGAACATGTTATTTATCCTACAGTTCCAGAAGGACTTATTGATGAAGATACTAAATTCTTTATTAATCCAACAGGTCGTTTCGTAATTGGCGGGCCACAAGGTGATGCTGGTTTAACTGGACGTAAAATCATCGTAGATACATATGGTGGTTATGCACGTCATGGCGGTGGTTGTTTCAGTGGTAAAGATCCAACTAAAGTTGACCGCTCAGCAGCATATGCAGCACGCTATGTAGCGAAGAATATTGTAGCAGCCGGGTTAGCTGATCAGTGTGAAGTACAATTAGCTTATGCAATCGGCGTAGCTGAACCTGTTTCAATAGCGATTGATACATTTAACACTGGTAAAGTTACAGAAGCACAGCTCGTAGAAGCAGTTAGAGCAAACTTTGATTTACGACCAGCAGGAATTATTAAAATGTTAGATTTAAAACACCCAATCTACAAACAAACTGCGGCTTATGGTCATTTTGGTCGTACCGATGTGTTATTACCATGGGAGAAATTAGATAAAGTTAATGTACTTAAAGATGCAGTGCAAGGTTAATTAACGCTTTAAGCAATTGGATGTGCTAATTGTCGAAATTATAGATGTTTTCTATTATAATGAACGTAACTGACAGTTTAAAAGGAGCGTTGTTTTAATGAATTCATTTGGACCAGTTGAAATTGGTTTAATTGTAGCAATAGTAATTGCTATTATCTGCCTAATATTATTCTTAGTTGCTTTGAAAACTAAAAATAATATTCAGCAAAAAACAAAAGAAGAATATGAGCATAAAGAAAAAGAAATGAGAGCCTCTCACGAAGAAGCTCTTGAAAAAGAACGCATTGAGAATAAAAAACAAGTGACGAAACAAAAAGAAGATTTCGATGCAACAGTAAGTGGTAAAAACCGTGAAATCGATGCACTTAAAGTATTCTCTAAAAATAAAAGTGAATATATTACTGATATGCGTTTAATTAGTATACGCGATCGCTTAGTTAACGAGAAACGTATCAGACGTGAAGACATGCATATTATGGCGAACATCTTCCTACCAAGTAATGAATTTAACGATGTTCAACGTATTAGTCACCTTGTATTAACACGTACAGGACTTTACATTATTGATTCTCAACTTTTAAAAGGACACGTTTATAATGGTATTAGCGGTAACCAATTCCAAGAGCTACCTTTAATGGAGCAAGTATTTAGTACGTTAGATTTAGATGCTACTTCTCCACAAACAATAGTGCTAGATCAAAACGACGATAAGCACTCATTATCATTTGTAAATTACTCTGACCAACTAGCAGCAATTGAAAAGTTAGCGACAGATTTACAAACACAATTAGGTGCTAAATACACACCAACATCTATTTTATATTTCAATCCTAAATATGATGGCGATGTCACTATTTCAAACTATGCACAAAGCTCAAGTGTCAAAGTGTTAGTTGGTCCTGAACAGTTAGATGAGTTCTTTAATAAGTTCGTCTTCCACGGACGTATTCAATATAATGTAGATGAACTACAAGATGTAATGGATAAAATCGAAACATTTAATTAAATAATACTTACACCATAAAGTTTCATATGATAGGCTAAAGATAATTATGATTAGAATTATCTTTAGCCTTTTCTTATGCAGAAAACGTTTTTACATAATAATATTTAGGGAATATGGAATTATATTAATATAAGAAGAGGAGTGAATATTATGGAGACAATTGAATTTTATAATGGGCATAAAATGCCTAAGGTGGGCCTAGGTACATTTAGAGTTGCAAATAATGAAGAATGTAAAGAAGCAGTAAAGCATGCCATTGAAGCGGGATATCGTAGTATTGATACGGCTAAAGTATATGGTAATGAAGAACAAGTAGGGCTAGGTATTAAAGAAGGTCTTGAGTCTACTGGTTTAAACCGTGAAGATTTATTTATCACTTCTAAATTGTATTTTGAAGACTTTGGTCGTGAGAACGTGGCGCAAGCGTATGAAACAAGTATTAAAAAATTAGGTTTAGAGTATTTAGATTTATATTTAGTACATTGGCCTGGGACTAATGAAGCTCTTATGGTAGATACGTGGAAAGGCATGGAAGATTTATATAAAGATAATAAAGTGAAGAATATTGGTGTAAGTAATTTTAATGCTGAGCATTTTGAAGCTTTACTCGCCCAAGTCTCTATTAAACCAGTTATTAATCAAGTTGAATTTCACCCTTACTTTATACAAAAAGAACTTCGAAAATATTTAGAAGTACAAAACATTTATATGGAATCATGGTCGCCATTTATGAATGCTCAAATTCTGAACGATGAGACATTAAAAGAAGTGGCAGATGAACTGAATGTTTCTACAGCGCAAGTAATTGTACGTTGGAATATTCAGCATGGCGTCATCGTAATTCCTAAATCAGTTACACCTAGTAGAATAGAAGAAAACATCAATGTCTTTAATTTCGAATTATCTGAGGAACAAATGAAGAAAATTGATGATTTAAATAAGGATAAACGAGTGGGACCAGATCCAAATACATTTGAAGGTAAATAAGTAAATGGAAACACTTCATAATTAGCGATGATAATAGCGTTAATTATGAAGTGTTTAATTAATTGTATATCCTATATAGCAGGCGATAAAGCCTACAATAAATTGTAGTAATGTATAGCTTATAAAGCGCAATAAACTAATTTTCGAGGTCAACATTTGGACAAGTTCATAAGACATTGTGGAGAAGGTAGTTAATCCACCTAAAAACTCCGTTACAATAAACATGCCAAACCATTGATAGTGCAGTGTCATACTAAATACTAAACCAATTAAGAAACTGCCACACACGTTCACTATTAACGTTGCAATAGGAAAACTTGAAGACCATTTCTTCTTAATATAGTCAGATAGCCATCCTCTTACTACTGCGCCTAAACCGCCACCTAGCATAACTAGTAAACCGTTAATCATCACCTACGTCCTCCTAATTTAACACCGAACCAACACATTATTATACCGGCGATATAGCTCGTTAGTCCGTATATTAGCAATGAACTAAACGATTCATGATGGAACATTTTCACAAGTTCAAATTGGAATGTTGAAAATGTGGTAAGCGCCCCCATTAGCCCAGTTGTCATCCCTTTTTTTATCAAAGGATATTTTTGAAATAATTGAATAGCAACAGTGGAAAGGTAACCCATTAAAAAGGCACCTATTACATTAGCGATAAGCGTGCCAATAGGTAAGGAAGAGGTGTAATTAAGCGTAGATATTAAATATCTGAGTAATGCGCCAACCATACCACCTATAAAAATAAAAACGTATTGCATTTGTTTACCACCTATACTCAATATTGCGAAATAGTATTTACCATAAATTATGATAAAATGCCAAATGTGCTAATAGAAGCATAAATATGGAATAAAATCACTAAAAGAATGATAAAAGGTAATAGTTTGCTACAAATTCTAAGCCAACCACGTTGTTGTTTGCCTAAATGTTTAATCGCTTTATCTGAAAATATAATTGCAGCAACTAAAATAATAACATTTACGATACTACAAGCTATTAACAAATACTTAATAGATGTGATTTGTTGACTTAACAATGGATTAAATGTATTAAAATAAAAACTAATGATTAATAACACTACTGATATAATGAAGTACTTTTTCGATTTCGTCATATATATCCTCCTACTCGATATCATTAAACAATATTACCATATTTATAGAAAGATATAATAGTGGCATTAAAGTTTCTTTTAATAGGAATTCATAATCAAAAGTGCAAAACATTCGCTAACAGTCTTTAAGAATGATATAAATAAATTATAAATGTTTAATTTATACGGAATAGTAATTACATCATGTGAGATAGGATAATATACATAGCAATTTAATTCCATTGTGGTGGAATTTGACTATATTCGTAAAATGACATACAGGAGGAAATAAATATGGCTAAAGGTAATCTTAAAGTAGAAGTATTTGCAGATGGCGCTGATATTGAACAAATGAAATCAGCTTATAAAAATAAAGAGGTCGATGGTTTCACAACTAATCCTAGTTTAATGGCTAAAGCAGGAGTTACTGACTATAAAGCATTTGCTGAAGAAGCGGTTCGTGAAATCCCAGATGCCTCAATTTCATTTGAAGTCTTCTCAGATGATTTAGAAACAATGGAGAAAGAAGCAGAAATCTTAAAACAATATGGCGATAACGTATTTGTTAAAATTCCTGTAGTAAACTCAAAAGGCGAATCAACAATCTCATTAATTAAAAAATTATCAGCTGATAATGTACGTTTAAACGTTACTGCTGTATATACAATTGAACAAGTAAAAGAAATTACTGAAGCAGTTACTGCAGGCGTACCAACATATATTTCTGTATTTGCTGGGCGTATAGCTGACACTGGCGTAGATCCACTACCATTAATGAAAGAATCTGTTGAAGTGGCACACAGTAAAGATGGCGTGAAATTATTATGGGCAAGTTGTCGTGAATTATTCAATGTTATTCAAGCAGATGAAATTGGCGCCGACATTATTACATGTCCAGCCGATGTTGTTAAAAAAGTAAATAACAACTTAGGACGCGATATCAATGAATTGTCTGTAGACACTGTTCAAGGTTTCGCTAAAGATATCCAAAGTTCAGGTTTATCAATTCTATAAAATTTATAATTAATCTCCGTGAAGAGACGGTTTGAAGCATACATCATGTAATGCTTCACTATCGCTGCTCCTTTCACGGAGTTTTTATTTGGGAAAATATAAACTTTAAACGCTTGTTTCTGTTAACAATTCTCGTTAAGATTTACTTTAAGAGAGAAAAAGGAGAGACAACACAGTATGAAACAAGCATCATTTGAACAAAAAGTAAAAAAACAATTGTGGTTTTTAAACAAGAAAGAAAAGGAACTACTACAAGATAAAATATACGAGTATAGCCAATCTAATCATGTAGAAGATAAAACTAAGAAATTCAACAAACCTATTCAATTTGCCAACAACTTTTTAAAAGAAAATATTTTTAAAGAAAAGAATGTATCTAGTACATCTTTACTTATTTTGTTAATAGGTATGGTACTTATTTATGCATGTTTAATGGGAATGTTTCTCGCAGGTTTTATTACAAGTCTGACAGCTATTCATTACTTTATAAATCCACAAGTATCGATTGCAGTCATTGATGTAATTTTAATTTTAATTGGTTCAATACTCCTAGCTTTAGTAAGTCTACTACTCATCAAATCGGTAACCGCATTATTTACTAAAAAGCTACTCGAGTATAAATTTAATAAATCATAGTAGTTTTTCGGACTAAATGCATTAATAGTATGCATTCTTGCCATTTCTTATATACTAATGTATAAGGCTCAGTCACATAAAACGATAAATTATTTTCAAAAGTAACAAGCGTTCCATCTTTATGTGAGTTTAAACCTATTACAGTGAGGGCATTAATATAAACTTGTAGGGGAGCACGTCGATGTTTAATAGGGAATAACACAACTTTTTCAGAAATATACAAAGGTACTAATTTATTAATTGTGAGCAAACGTTTCGCTAATTTTACTTGTTGTAAGTAAGATTTATTATGTTGCTCCAAGTAATAGGTAAGTACCTTTTTTATAGAAAAAGGTAGAACCATGTCATAAGCAGTAAAGCAACATTTGGTCTTAAACGAACTGCTTTTTAAAGATTGGAGATATAATAAATTATAGGAATTATGAGGTAACATACTATACACCTTCATGATAGTAGTCACGAAGTTTCATAAGAGCATTTGTTTTATATTTTTTTATCATTGAAATAGATACATGCATATATTGGGCTATTTCATATTGCTTATAGCCTTGAATGTAATAATGAAGCCACATATATTCACTAGGCTTAAGAAATAATTTAATATCGTTCAAATAACATGCATAGTTATCAACTGTAGAGATAGGTAAAGTGGACATTATCTGATTATCTATAGGAGATGTTTCAAGATTTATATTTTCTTTTCGGAAAAGGTCAATAAGATAAAATTTTAATCGAGTATATAAAAAGGAAGCCATTGTTATGTGTGAATTGGGGTGATATAACACAGATAAATGCCATAATTTAATTAATAATAATTGGTAAAATTCATCATAATTATACTTGATGTGATATTGTTTTAACAAATAGTGAATAATTTTATGATATTTAAGATATATTTCTTCAAAATTCAATGCTAATTTTAATTCTCCTTATTCATGTACATAAATTAAATTTTCCGGATAAGCAGATACTAAAATAAAAACAATGAAATATCATTTGCGTAATTTAAAAAATAGATGTTAAATAGTAAACATAGAATAGCTAATATTAGTGGAAATTTGTCTAAATTCGTTTGTTTGAACGTGATTCGACATTTATATAGAATTGTACCTAACATTGGTAAATTAATTGAAGGTATAGGCTTTAGGCCAATTTAAAATATGGGAGGTATAGCGTTGGATTATGCACATTTAAATCTTGAGCATTTCTTTGCAAGAAATGATGAGTTGGACATTATTAGAGATCGTTCAGAATTTGTAATGATTAATAATTTTACTAATGAAATGATGTACCGTGACGGCGAAATTGAAGGAACAATTGATTTAAATCAATATTTTTATAAGAATAGATCACAAGCAGCGAGCTTTATCATGATGGATTATCGCAATGAAAACAAATAATTATATAAAATTGACAGGCTTGTCTTAAAGTAATGAAATTAATCTTGTTTCATTACTTTTTATTTTATAAAATTTCAATTTGATTACTTTTATTTTATGAATTTGTAACATTGTAACTATAAAATTGTTTAAAGGTATTAATAATGTTAAACTTTATTATCATGAAAGACTTTAAATAAGATTACAACAATGACCTAAGAGGTGTGAATATGACAAAGCACAAGAAGGGCTCTATTATAAGTTTAGTAGGGTTGCTTATTGTTTTAGTAGTAGCGGGTTTTGTCTTTTTCTCAATGATTTCTGATCAAATATTTTTCAAGAACGTTGATGAAGAAGAAAGTGTAGAACATTTAAATGTTACATTAAATAAAGCTGCTGAGAAACAAATCGATAACTACACAAGTCAACAAGTCTCAAATAAAAACAATACAGCGTGGCGAGATGCGTCAGCTGGTGAAATTAAATCAGCAATGGATAGTAGTAAATTCATTGAAAATGACAAACAAAAATACCAATTTTTAGATTTATCAAAATATCAAGGTATTGATGAAAATCGTATTAAACGTATGTTATTTGATAGACCTATGTTGTTGAAACATACTGATGCATTTATCGAAGCGGCGAAGGAAAAACATGTTAACGAAGTATATTTAATTTCTCATGCATTATTAGAAACTGGTTCAGTTAAAAGTGAACTTGCGAATGGCGTAGAAATTGACGGTAAAAAATATTATAACTTCTATGGTGTCGGTGCTTTAGATAGTGATCCAATTAAAACTGGTGCAGAATACGCTAAAAAACATGGTTGGGATTCACCTGAAAAAGCGATTAAAGGTGGAGCTGATTTTATACATCAACATTTCTTATCACATAATGACCAAAATACATTATATAGTATGAGATGGAATCCTAAGAACCCAGGAGAACATCAATATGCAACAGATATTAAATGGGCAGAAAGTAATGCTCAAATTATCGCCGATTTCTATAAAGAAATGAAAACTGAAGGTAAATATTTTAAACTTTACGTTTATAAAGATGATAACAAACATAAATAATATAAAAACCAACGCGTCTCGTATATAAGTGGCGCGTTGGTTTTTTAGGTTATATAGTTATTCGGCTTTATTTTTTCTACTTAACCAACTAAAAGCAATCACGAAGACTAAAGCAACTTTAATTAAAAATTTCATTTATCTCACCTCAGTATCTTGATAATAACATATCGTAAATAGGTTAAAAATTATATAGAAAGGCTATATATAGTAAGTATAATTCATTTTATAGGTATTAAGTTATTGATATAATATTAGAATAGTTAAATAAATATAGAGTTCAACTGAAGGATGATGTTAAATATGCGTGTTGCAATTATTGGAACGGGCACAGCTGGAGTGAGTGTGCTTAGACAACTGGTAAAGTATGATGAGTTTAAAAATCTCCAAGTAGATGTGTATGATAATGCTAAAAACATGGGGCAGGGCGTCCCTTTTCAAAATGATAGTAGTCAACTCTTGATTAATTTGCCTACCAAAAATATGAGCTTGAATTTAGATGATGATGAAGAGTTCTGGAAGTGGTATCAGGAGCAAACTAAATTTAAATTTGACAACCCTCAATATTTACCTCGATTTGTATTTGGCCATTATATGAAATCGTATCTTTCAAACTATGAACATTCATATAATAATCTCACTATTATTAATAAAGAAGTCTATGAGATATTTACAAAGTCAGAAGTAGGTGAAACGACACTCAGATATTACGTGTGTACGTCAGAAGATATGAATGAATGGAAAGAATATGATTATATCTTCTTAACAACTGGAACGTTTGCTTACCACGACCCATATAAGTTAAAAGGAAAAGAAGGCTATATACCAACGCCTTATCCTACATACAATACATTGGATGATGTATCTCAATCTGATGATATTGCAATTATTGGCACAGGATTAGCAAGTCTCGATGTTGTACGTTATGTAACCGCACATCATCCGAAATTACCTATTACAATGACGAGTCGTTCGGCTCATTTACCTAGTGTTAGAGGAAAGATGATTCCCCTTAATTTTAAACACTTAACTAAAGAAAATTTTAATAAATTAAAGGCGCAACATTATGGTAATGTACCTTTAGAACGTGCGTTCGAACTGTTTAAATTAGATTGTAAGCATTATAAGATTGATTTAGAAGAATTGGCACACCGTCGAACTGGAAATGCAATTGCTGATATAGAATATGATTTACAAAACCCTGAGAAAGTGGGAATATTCCAAAGTTTAATTGAAAATATTAAAGAAAATTTAAATTGGATTTGGAATAGTTTGAGTAAAGAAGATCAAAGAGAATTCGATCAACGTTTTACAAAGATCATTCAATTAAATTCTAATCCGATGCCACCGAGAACTGCAAAATTAATTATCGAACTGATAAATAATGACTCACTCATTATAAAAAGAGGATTAGAAGATGTTTCACATGATGATAGTCAGTTTATCTTAAAATTTAAAGACGATGATGTGGCATATCGCTATGATGTCGTTATCAATGCTACCGGTGCAAAAACGCATTTAGCAGATTTAGACGAAGATGATCGGCTTATTTTAAATCTTGAAAATCATCGTATCGTACAACCTCATCCAATGGGCGGTATTCAAATCATTCCAGAGACAAACCAAGTTATTAGCCCGAGATATGGCACGCTTAATAATATGATTGCTATCGGTCACGTTACGAATGGAGTTAACAAATTACGTAATGGCGTGAAAATGATTGTTGATCAAGCTGTTAGTACAGTTGATTATTTATACAAAACACAAAGTCACTTTGACCACAAAGAGTAAATCTTTACACTTATTTAGCTGAACTATCCATTAAATAGCGAACTCTCACTTTTACATGGTTTCTACATTTGTAATTTATAAAAATAAAGGGTATGATTATTTTGTAGTAACTAATCTACATTAACTCAATAATCACAATTTCATAGTAATTCTTTCGGGGCGGGGTGTAATTCCCAACCGGCAGTAAATTAAGCCTGCGACCCGAGCATGTTGGTAACGACATCCTCGGTTGATCTAGTGAGACTCTAGAGCCGACAGTAAAAGTCTGGATGGGAGAAAGAATGAAGACGTCGTTGAATAAAGACGTTTATTAAGCGTGCACATTTATGAAATGTCGTAAGCTTATTTAAATATACATGTAGACTCCCTATGCCTAATAATTACATTACGGTATAGGGAGTTTTTAGTTATAGAGGTGATGAGTTGAGTAATTTTATGCAATACGCAATACAACTTGCGCAAATGGTTGAAGGTCAAACTGGTGTTAATCCTCCAGTAGGTTCAGTAGTAGTTAATGACGGACGCATCGTAGGTTTAGGTGCACATCTGATGCAAGGCGATAAACATGCTGAAGTTCAAGCATTGGATATGGCTCAAGATAAAGCGAAAGGTGGCACAATTTATATTTCTTTAGAACCTTGTACACACTATGGTTCAACGCCACCATGTGTCAATAAAATCATTGAATTTGGACTTAGCAAAGTAATATATGCAGTCAAGGACACTACGTTACCTTCTGAAGGAGATGCAATCTTACAAAAAGCTGGAATTGAAGTTGAATACCAACATTCGACTGAAGCGGCACAGTTATATGAAGACTTTTTCAAAGCGAAAAATAATAAAGTACCTGAAATAACTGTAAAAGTATCGGCAACCTTAGATGGTAAACAAGCAACTGATAATGGACAAAGCCAGTGGATTACTAATCCTGAAGTAAAACAAGATGTCTATCGTTTGCGTCATACTCATGATGCAGTACTGACTGGATATGGCACAGTGGAAGCGGATAATCCACGGTATACGACATGCATTCAAGATGGTAAACATCCAACGCGTATCATCTTATCAAGAAAGGGAGATATTGATTTTTCGAAACAAATCTTTCATGATAATTTGAGTGAGATTTGGATATACACTGAACATGAATCGCTGACAAGTCCAAATGAGCATATTAAAATTATACATTTAGCAGATTGTAAATTAGACAATATTTTAACTGATATCTACGAGCGAGGCGTAGGTAAACTTTTAATTGAAGCAGGCCCTCGTGTTACTTCAGCATTTCTCCAATCTAAATACTTAGATCAACTTATTATTTATTACGCCCCGAAAATAATAGGTGGTCGTGGAATACATCAATTCTATCAAACAGATCATGTCATTGATTTAGACCAGGCCACACAATTTGAAATTATTTCTACTGAGTTAATTAACCAAAATATTAAAATGATAATGCGAAAGAAGTGAATAACAATGTTTACAGGTATCGTTGAAGAAATAGGTACTGTGAAAAACATTCGTACACAACAATCCGTAAGAACGCTTGATATTGCATGTCATAAGATTTTAGAAGATATGCAGATTGGTGATTCTATTAGCGTCAATGGCGCATGTCTAACTGTTGTCAACTTCCAAGATACTTATTTTACTGTGCAAGTTATTAAAGGTACGGAGGATAAAACATATTTGTCTCAAATTAAGCAACATGACGAGGTGAATTTGGAGCGTGCAATGGCAGGAAATGGACGTTTTGGTGGCCATTTTGTATTAGGTCACGTCGATCAAAAGGGTGTGGTGTCGCATATTAATGAAACACCTAACTCTCGAATTGTGACAATCAAGGCACCTGATACAATTATAAAGCAAATGGTAAAACAAGGATCTATTACAGTTGATGGTGTAAGTCTAACCGTTTTCGACTTACATAGTAATAGCTTCGACATTCATTTAATCCCTGAAACAAGACGCTCTACAATACTCTCTTCTAAGAAAATTGGTGACAATGTTCATCTTGAGACGGATGTTCTATTTAAATATGTCGAAACTATACTTAACAGAAATAATTCAGAATTAACAGTTGATAAATTAAAAGCGTTTGGATTCTAGGAGGCGTAACCAATGAAATTTGATGAAATTAGCGAAGCAATTGAAGCTTTAAAACGCGGTGAAAGTATTATCGTTGTAGATGATGAAGACCGTGAAAATGAAGGCGACTTAATTGCAGTTACTCAGTGGATGAATGATAATACAATAAATTTTATGGCACAAGAAGGACGTGGCCTAATTTGCGCGCCAATTAGTACTCACATTGCGCAACGTTTAAATCTAATGCCAATGGTTGAACATAACACTGATGGTTTCGGTACTAATTTTACAGTTAGTATTGATCATGTGACGACTTCAACAGGTATTAGTGCTTTTGATCGTATGGCCACTGCTCGTGCTTTAATTGATTCAGCGGCTACTGCTAATGATTTTCATAGACCGGGTCATTTGTTTCCATTAATTGCTAAAGATAAGGGCGTACTTGAAAGAACAGGCCATACCGAAGCAGCAGTAGATTTAGCAAAATTAAGTGGTGCAGAGCCAGCAGGTGTTATTTGTGAGATTATGAATGATGATGGAACGATGGCTAAAGGTGAAGAACTTCAACGCTTTAAAGAACGCCATAATTTGAAAATGATTACAATTGAGAGTTTAGTTAAATTTCGTAAACATAATATGAATGAAGTGAAATTAAAAGCACGTGTTCAAATGCCGACTGATAACGGTGACTTTGAAATGTATGGTTTCCATTCAGAGTTTACTGATGAGGAAATAGTTGTACTTGCGAAAGGTGAACCTCGTGCCACTGAAAATGTACGAATCCATTCAGCGTGTTTAACAGGAGACATTTTCCATAGTCAAAGATGTGATTGTGGCGCTCAATTAGAAGCCTCAATGGATTATATTAATAAGCATGGTGGTTTAATTATCTACTTACCTCAAGAAGGTAGAGGAATTGGGTTAATTAATAAATTGAAAGCTTATGAATTAATCGAGCAAGGTCATGATACAGTTACAGCGAATTTAGCTTTAGGATTTGATGAAGATTTAAGAGATTATCATATAGCTGCTCAAATTTTAAATTATTTTAATGTGCAGCAAGTCAATTTATTAAGTAATAATCCTAAGAAATTTGAGGGATTAAAGGAATACGGAATCAAAGTTACAAACCGAACAGAAATTATTGTGCCGGAAACTGCACATAATCATGTATATATGATGACTAAAAAAACAAAAATGGGACATTTATTATAGGAGGCTTTTAATATGAATTTTGAAGGTAAATTAGTAGGTACGGATTTAAAAGTTGCAATAGTGGTAAGTCGTTTTAATGATTTTATAACAAATCGTTTATTAGATGGAGCGAAAGATACATTAATTAGACATGGCGTAGATGACAATAATATTGATGTTGCATATGTGCCAGGTGCTTTCGAAATACCATTAGTTGCTAAAAAATTAGCTCAAAAAAGTGAATACGATGCAGTAATTACTTTAGGATGTGTCATTAGAGGTGCTACATCTCATTATGATTACGTGTGTAATGAAGTAGCAAAAGGCGTTTCAAAGGCTAACGATGTATCTGATACTCCAGTTATTTTTGGTGTAGTAACGACTGAAAGTATTGAGCAAGCTGTTGAAAGAGCAGGTACTAAAGCAGGTAATAAAGGTGCAGACGCGGCAGTAAGTGCAATTGAAATGGCGAACTTACTAAAACAATTTTAATTTAGAAGAAAAAGATAAATGAATAGCCCTAAGATGGTTTCTTAAATCAGAAATCATTTTAGGGTGTTTTATTAATAAAAATATAAATTTTTTATTCCAATTTTAGCGTCTAAAGAATTTAACGGCCCCTGAAATTGCTGCGAGAGCCCCTAAACCGATTACACTAGTTAGACCAACTTTTTTAAGCGTTTCTGTAGATACAAATTCCTGATACGCTAACGCTAAGTTTTGAGGGCGTTCAGCAAGTCGGCGCATGAAGTAACCAAACCAGTCATTACCATATGGTACATATACTGTGAAATGATCACCTTGATGTGCAATTTCTTCTGCTAATTCACTTCGGAAACCATATAACATTTGGAATTCAAAGGCATCTTTTTCAATATTATTATCTTTAACAAATTGTTTAACATGGTTAATGATTTTATCGTCGTGTGTAGCGATTGAAGTAAAATTCTTCGCGTTTAGAAGACGTTTTTCGATGATTTTTATGTAATTAGCATCGATTTCTTCTTTAGTTTGATAGGCAATGCTCTCGTCTTCTTTATAAGCTCCTTTTACCAAACGTAAACGTAATTCAGGATATCTATCAATTAAATCTAGTCCGTCATATAAATAGGCTTGAATTACTGTGCCCACATTTCTGAATTCACCTTTTAAGCGATCTAATACTTTAATAATTTGTTGTAAGCTGTCATATTTTTCTGTATCAATATTAATATGCATTTTATCAAATTCATCAGCTTTTAATAAAATTTCTCTTAAGTTTTGATAAGCTAATTCAGTATCAAATTCTCCACCTAATGAACTTAATTTAACTGACATATGCGCGTCTACATTATAGTCTTTAATGGCTTGCATAACTTCAAGAATTTCATTTTTAGCTTGAGTTGCTAATGCTTCAGTACCTACAAATTCTCCAAGATTATCTACTGTTACTTCAATATTTTTATCATTAAGATACTCAATTGTATCAATTAATTGTTCGATTGTGTTACCCGCTACTACCTTATTTGCGCCCATTCTTGGGCCTAATTTACGAGCAGTTTCATTTAAATAACTACTGTTAGATAAGGCAATAAAAAAGTTTCTAAAAAGTGACATATTAAATTCCTCCATCTTCCCCAAAATCTTTTATTTATTAATTAGTTTATCATGAAAAAGCGCTATAAGAAAGCGTTTTCATTAGTATATACCCTACAAAAAAGGTAGAATCACATTTTAATTTCAAAATCTCTAATTTTAAAAACGTAAATTCATCTTAATCGTACATACGCTTGAGTGCCAATTAGATGTAATTATTTGATATAATACTTGTGTTGAAATATAAGTGAGAAGGGATTAATAATCATGTGGAAGTGGGAAACAGAACACGACGCTAAAGGCGTGGTAGTTATATTACACAATATTTTAGAGCATACGGGGCGATATGCTTATGTTATTACAATGTTAAGACGTAATGGTTACCATGTTATCATGGGTGATTTGCCAGGGCAGGGACAAACTTCTCGTGCCAGCAAGGGTCAACTTAAAAATTTCGAAATTTATCATGAAAAGCTTATCGAATGGGTAAGTGTTGCTAATGAATATAAAATTCCAACTTTCGTTATGGGAATAGGTTTAGGCGGTTTAATCGTGTTAAATATGCTCGAAAAGGCAGAATTACCAATTGAAGGCATGATGTTAATTTCTCCAATGCTTGAATTAAAGAGAAATAATAAAACACGAAAAAACATGTTTATTTCAAATATAGGCAAGGGTAATAAAGATGCACGATTTAAATTAGGTATTAATTATAGTGATTTAACTCGTAACCCAGAAGTCATTGAAGAAACAGAACAAGATGGCTTAATGCTTAAAAAGGTGACTTATAAATGGTATAACATTGTTATTGAAACGATGAAAGACACATCACAGCATATTAAAGATATCAAACCTATGCCAACATTACTGATGTATGGTACTGAAGATAAATTATTAGACGTCAGAGCAATCGATAATTTAAAAACTCAATTAGCAACGTCGGAGTTATATTTTAAAGCATGGTCTGGTTTATATCATGAAGTTCATAATGAACCTGAACGTGATCAAGTTATGCGCTATGTGCTAACATTCCTCAATAATAGTGTTAATACTATGGGATTTATCGTTAAAGAAGATGAAATTGAAGATATATTATAAACTTTAAAAATGTAGTGTACTCATATTTTAAAATCATACAGTTTGGAACATACATTCATGTTCTAAACTGTTTTATTTTTTCCACTACATTATAACTGAAATGCCACATTGTTTTACCTTAATACATATATGTATATTTAAACTTTTAAATGAATTAAAATATCGAGCAAATCATGAAAGTTGAATGTAAATTGTGATATTGGTATATTCTAAATATAAAAAATTATAAATTTATTTAGTTCTATTTAATTATAATTAAATAGAATGGGTAAATGATTAATATATTATGGGTGATTGATTATTTAAACAGGTGTCTAAATCATAAGGGAGGGGTCAACATTGAGTAATCAAGCTAAAGAAAGCGTCACTATGATATTACAATTAGAAGAATTGTGTAAAGAAATCAACTCTATTTTCAAAATCATTTATGAAACATATGATTTAACTAAGGAAGAAGTACTTATCTTACTTACATTATGGGACAAAGGGGCTATGACATTAAAAGAAATGGATAGCTATGTTAGCATTAAGTCCTACAAACGTACTAGTACATACAATAATTTAGTTCACGCAGGGTGGATAAATAAAGAACGCCCACTTGATGACGAACGCACAGTAATTATTCATTTTAATGAAGAAAAAGCTCAATTTAAAACTGAATTACTAGAATTTATTTCTGAAATGATTAAGAAAAAATACGAATCATTAGAGAATAGCTTAAATTCTTTAATGGGTGCATAAATGCTTGCTAAACTAATTATATAATTAAAGCTCTGATTTAATTTTTGAAATTAAATCAGAGCTTGTTTAATAGGTGATGAGTTACTTCGTGGAGGAATAAAGTCCGAATATAAATGTTAGTCGATGGCCTCAACGTTTCTCAATCGCACAAATAAAAGGAGCATGATTTACTTGATTAATAAATTGATATTTTAAGATATGCGCTTTATTTTGATCAAACTGTTCTAAATAATTAAGAATTGCGTCACGTTCAATTTGACCTTCTTCATGACCATGATAAATGACTAAGACGATAATACCTTCTACACTAAGCACATTAAAAATACCTTCAATTGCTTTAATAGTAGTTTCAGGACGAGTAACGATTGATTTATCACCTTTAGGTAAATAACCAAGATTAAAAATAGCCGCATCGACCATGCCACTTTTAGTGACATCTATGTGGTCAATTATATTTTCATGACCATCTTGAACTAATGTGACATTATTATAGTTTTTAACTTTTTCGGCGGTATTATGAATAGCGCTTTCTTGAATATCAAAGCCATATACGTGCCCGCTTGGTACGTGTTGGGCTAAAAACAGAGTGTCGTTTCCATTGCCACACGTTGCATCAATAACAATACTATCTTCCTGAATGTGGCTAGTTATTAATGTTTTTGAAAATGGAAGAATACGTTCTAATTTCATGATTTAATCTTTGACTCCGCTTTATAAAACTTACCTTGATATGAGTCTCTACGTGCTAGTTCATTATCAATTTCATTTAAAACTTCCCATTTATTGACACTCCACATTGGACCAACCATTAAGTCTATTGGACCGTCGCCGGTAATACGATGAATAATCATTTCAGGTGGCAAAATTTCAAGTTGGTCACAAACTAAGTTGGTATAATCATCTTGAGACATAAACTCAAGCATACCTTTTTCATATTGTTTGACCATAGGCGTCCCTTTTAATAGGTGAAGCAAATGAATTTTAATACCTTGAACGTCCATTTGAGCTACTTCTTGAGCAGTTTCCATCATCATTTTATAATCTTCGCCAGGTAATCCATTAATAATGTGTGTACATACGTTAATGTTATGCTTTCTTAATTTAGCTACACCTTCGTAATATGTTTGCATATCATGTGCCCGGTTAATTAAATCAGAAGTCTTTTGATGAACTGTTTGTAATCCTAGTTCTACCCATAAATACGTACGTTCATTTAACTCCGCTAAGTATTCTACTACATCGTCAGGTAAACAATCTGGACGTGTTGCGATAGATAATCCTACAACGCCTTCTTCTTTTAAGACGGGTTCATATTTTTCTTTTAATACTTCAACTGGTGCATGTGTGTTAGTAAATGCTTGGAAATATGCGATATATTTACCTTCGCTCCATTTTTCATGCATTCGGTCTTTAATTTGTTGGAATTGCACTTCGATAGGGTCTGCTCTATTGCCGGCAAAGTCACCACTTCCGGCTGCAGAACAAAATGTACAGCCACCATGTGCTACAGTACCATCTCGGTTGGGGCAATCAAACCCTCCGTCGAGCGCAACTTTAAATATTTTTTGATTAAATTTATTCTTCAAATGGTAGTTCCATGTATGATATCGTTTGTTTTCAAAGGCATACGGGAAATAATTACCCATAAAACATTTTCCTTTCTATCTAACTTAGTTCTAAATAAAGATTTTAACATACTTTAATGTTATAGTGTTTATTGTACTTCGATAAATATATAAAGAGGGGACTGTAAATATGAATATACCTAGATCAGTATGGTGGCTAGTTATTGGCATGGCACTAAATATAACTGGCTCTAGCTTTTTATGGCCTTTAAACACAATATATATGAAAGAAGAACTTGATAAAAGCCTGACAATCGCTGGTATCGTTCTTATGATAAATTCATTTGGAATGGTAGTCGGAAATTTACTAGGTGGAACGTTGTTCGATAAATTAGGTGGTTATCGAACAATTATGATAGGCACCGTTACATGTTTAATTAGTACTACATTGTTAAACTTCTTCCATGGTTGGCCATGGTATGCAGTATGGTTAGTATTATTAGGCTTTGGTGGCGGAATGATAGTTCCCGCAATTTATGCGATGGCTGGTGCCGTTTGGCCAAACGGGGGGAGAACAACATTTAATGCTATATATTTAGCACAAAATATAGGCGTGGCTGCTGGTGCTGCTTTAGGTGGCTTTGTAGCTGAATTTAGTTTCAACTATATTTTTCTTGCTAACTTAATAATGTACGTATTATTTGGCATAGTAGCTACTACGCAATTTAACTTAGAGTATCACGCTAAAGTGAAATCACCAGATAGCATTGATATTCATGGTAAAGAAAATAAAAAGCGTTTTGTAGCACTTCTTTTATTGTGTGTAATGTTTAGTATTTGTTGGGTAGCTTATATCCAGTGGGAAAGTTCAATAGCATCATTTACTCAAGAAATTAACATTTCAATGTCTCAGTATAGTGTATTATGGACGGTTAACGGTATTATGATATTAGTTGCACAACCATTAATTAGACCAATTATTACACTATTAAAAGGTAACTTGAAATCTCAAATGATAGTCGGAATTTTTATATTTATGCTATCTTTTCTAATTACTAGTTTTGCTGAACAATTTTCAGTGTTTTTAATCGGTATGATTATTCTTACATTTGGTGAAATGTTCATCTGGCCAGCAGTGCCGTCAATTGCAAATTATTTAGCTCCAGATGGTAAGCAAGGTCAATATCAAGGCGTAGTCAACTCCGCTTCTACAGTAGGTAAAGCTTTTGGTCCACTTGTGGGTGGTATCTTAGTTGATGCGTTTAATATGAGTGCAATGTTCATTGGAATGATAGTATTGCTATTTGTAGGTTTATTCTTTGTATTAATTTTTGATCGTGGTCTTTCAAAAGGTAAAAATAGACAAAATTCTTAGCACGCGAGTAAAAGTTAGTTTAACCACTTGCATTTAAGGCACGAATCTCATAATATTAAAATGTATTGGAGTAGTAGCTTAAATACTTTTCGAAAGAGAGCTAGTGGTGGTGTAAACTAGTGTTAAGAATTAAGTGAACTTACCGTTAAATAATTTAATTTTAAACATCTCTTACTATTATAAAGTGCACATCTTGATGTGAAATAGGGTGGTACCGCGGCTTTAAGTCGTCCCTACACAAATTGTAATAGTTTGAGGTGTTTTTATATTTTAGGAGGAAAATGCTTTGGGTTACAATCACAATGAAATTGAGAAAAAGTGGCAAGCTTATTGGGCTGACAACAAAACATTTAAAGCCAATGATAATTTAGGTCAAAAGAAATTCTATGCACTAGATATGTTTCCATATCCCTCAGGTGCAGGATTACATGTAGGACATCCAGAAGGTTATACAGCTACAGATATTGTTTCACGTTATAAACGTATGCAAGGTTATAACGTTTTACACCCAATGGGATGGGACGCATTTGGTTTACCAGCCGAGCAATACGCGTTAGATACTGGTAATGATCCAAGAGAATTTACTAAACAAAATGTACAAACATTTAAACGTCAAATTCAAGAATTAGGTTTCAGTTATGACTGGGATAGAGAAGTGAATACTACTGATCCTGAATACTATAAATGGACACAATGGATTTTCATTCAATTATATAATAAAGGGTTAGCTTACGTAGATGAAGTAGCAGTAAATTGGTGTCCAGCTTTAGGTACAGTATTATCTAATGAAGAAGTCGTAGATGGCGTGTCTGAACGTGGTGGGCATCCAGTATATAGAAGACCAATGAAACAATGGGTACTTAAAATTACTGAATACGCTGATAGACTAATTGAAGATTTAGAAGAACTAGATTGGCCTGACTCAATCAAAGATATGCAATATAACTGGATTGGTCGTTCTGAAGGTGCGCGCGTGTCGTTTGAAGTAGAAGGATACGAAGAAACTATAGATGTCTTCACAACACGCCCTGATACAATTTATGGAACAACATTTTTAGTATTAAGCCCAGAGCATGCGTTAGTCAATAAAGTTACAGCAGATGAAAAACAAGAAGAAATTAAAAAATATCAAGAAGAAGCTTCAAAAAAATCTGATTTAGAACGTACTGACTTAGCTAAAGATAAATCAGGTGTCTTCACAGGTGCTTATGCTATTAATCCTTTATCTGGAGAGAAATTGCCAATTTGGATTGCAGATTATGTATTATCTAGCTATGGTACAGGAGCAGTAATGGCCGTTCCTGGACATGACGAGCGCGACCATGAATTTGCTACTAAGTTTAAATTGCCTATTGTTGAAGTGATTGAAGGTGGCGACGTTGCCAAAGAAGCTTATACTGGTGCAGGTGCGCATATTAATTCTGGAGAACTTAATGGTTTAGATAATGAGCAAGCAATTGCTAAAGCGATTGAGTTATTAGAAGCTAAAAATGCTGGTGAGAAGAAAGTTAACTATAAATTAAGAGACTGGTTATTTAGTAGACAACGTTATTGGGGCGAACCAATTCCAGTTATTCACTGGGAAGATGGTACTATGACAACAGTACCAGAAGAAGAACTCCCATTATTACTACCTGAAACAGATGAAATTAAACCTTCAGGTACTGGGGAATCACCACTAGCAAATATCGATGACTTTGTAAATGTAGTTGATGAAAAGACAGGCATGAAAGGACGTCGTGAAACAAATACTATGCCACAATGGGCAGGAAGCTGTTGGTATTACTTAAGATATATTGACCCACATAACGACAAAATGCTGGCAGATCCTGAAAAATTAAAACATTGGTTACCAGTTGATTTATATATTGGCGGGGTAGAACATGCTGTACTTCACTTATTATATGCAAGATTCTGGCATAAAGTGTTATATGATTTAGGCGTAGTACCAACGAAAGAGCCTTTCCAAAAATTATTCAACCAAGGGATGATTCTTGGTGAAGGAAATGAAAAAATGAGTAAATCTAAAGGTAACGTAGTCAACCCTGATGATATCGTAGCATCACACGGCGCTGATACGTTGCGTCTTTATGAAATGTTTATGGGACCATTAGATGCTTCTATTGCATGGAGTGAAAATGG
This sequence comes from Staphylococcus devriesei, assembly GCF_002902625.1. Lineage (GTDB taxonomy): Bacteria > Bacillota > Bacilli > Staphylococcales > Staphylococcaceae > Staphylococcus > Staphylococcus devriesei. Next base: position 7,715 of record NZ_PPRG01000059.1, on the reverse strand, counting down.
CTTAGATGGCTCTAGACGTTTCTTAGATCGTGTATGGAGACTACTTATTAACGAAGATGGTACATTATCTAGTAAAGTTAATGATACTAACGACAAATCTCTTGATAAAGTCTATAATCAGACAGTTAAAAAAGTAACGGAAGATTTTGAAACGCTTAACTTTAATACAGCTATCAGCCAATTAATGGTCTTCATTAATGAATGTTATAAAGTGGATAGTATTTATAAACCTTATGTTGAAGGTTTTGTGAAAATGTTAGCACCGATTGCACCCCACATTGGTGAGGAACTATGGAATCGTCTTGGGAATAATGACACAATCACTTACCAACCATGGCCAACATACGATGAATCATTATTAGTTGATTCAGAAGTAGAAATTGTAGTCCAAGTGAACGGAAAAGTGAGAGCTAAATTACAAATTCCTAAAGATTTATCTAAAGAAGAAATGCAAGATTTAGCATTAGAAGATGAAAATGTTAAACTATCTATTGAAGGTAAAGAAATTAAAAAAGTAATTGCGGTACCTCAAAAATTAGTTAATATTGTTGCTAAATAATTATTAAAGGAGTTTTATATATGGAAAGTATTTCAATAGATCAATTAAAAGGAAAATTGCTAGGGTCTAATCCTGTGAATGTAATTGATGTGAGAACAGACGAAGAAACTGCATTAGGTATTATTCCTGGCGCGAAAACAATTCCAATGAATGAAATTCCTGATAACTTAAATCAGTTTAATAAAAATGAAACTTATTATATTATCTGCGCAGCTGGTGTACGTAGTGCTAAAGTTGTGAATTATTTAGAAGGACAAGAAATTAATGCTGTTAACGTAGATGGCGGCATGAATGCATGGGGTTCTGAAGGAACTGAAATAGAAAGTATTTAATAGATTCTTTTATTAGATGATATAGCATTTAAAATAATAGCTCGACGATGACTTCAAATGTAAGAAAACATCGTCGAGCTATTTATATTTATCATTCAATTTTAAAAGTATTTTTAAAATCAAGAACTTAATCTTCTGGTTTGAATTTACCCGCTTCATTTCCAGATACATTTCCAGTCACTAGGGCGCTAGTGATATTATAGCCACCAGTATAACCATGAATATCAAGTACTTCACCACATAAAAATAAACCGGCTTGTTTCTTAGACATCATTGTTTTTGGCCATAGTTCTTTGAGAGACACACCCCCACCTGTTACAAATGCTTTTTCAATAGGGAGGGTGCCATTGACGGTAAACGTAAAGCCTTTTAAATTATCAATTAAGCTAATGAATTGTTGATTAGAAAGATGGTGATATGTGGTATCATTATCAATTCCTGATTGCTCAAGCATAAAGAGTAAATATCGTTCTTCTAGCAAGCCCCTTAAACTATTTTTTAAATATTTATCGGGTTCATCTTTTAATAATGTTAAGATTTTTTCTTCTAATTGAGTGCGCTTTAAATCTGGGAAGACATCTAATTGCATCTTTATATCTTGTTTCTTTTGATTTTTTTGTTCTTTATATATGAATTGACTACAACGTAAAGCGGCAGGACCACTTATACCAAAGTGTGTAAAAATCATATCCATTTGATGACTTATACGTTTTTTACCATTTTTCTTTAATACAGATAACTCAACGTCTCTTAGACTTAACCCTTTAAGTTGTCTAGATTTAATAAAAGGTTCACTAGAAGTAATAGGTACTTCAGTTGGGAAAAGTTCTGTAATAGAATGACCAAATTGTTCAGCAAAGACATAGCCATCACCCGTTGAGCCAGTTTGAGGAACGCTTGTACCACCCGTAGCAATAACTAATGACGTGGATTCAAAAGTTTCACTTTGAGTGCGAACTATAAAATGACCATTTTCTGATATAGCGACATTCTTAACAACAGTTTCTTCTCTAATTTCAACATTATTTGACTTAATAGTATTTACTAATGCATCAACCACATCTTGAGCCTTATTGGACATAGGGAACATACGTCCATGATCTTCTTCTTTAAGCTTTACCCCACGTGATTCGAAAAATTCAATTATTGATTCATTATCAAAAACTGAAAAAGGGCTATATAAAAATTTGCCATTGCCGGGAATATTCTCAATAATCTCTGCATACGGTAGACGGTTAGTAACATTACATCTACCACCGCCTGAGATTTTAAGTTTACGGCCTAAACCTTTTTTCTTTTCTAATAAAAGAACTTTATCACTATGCTCACTCGCTGCGAATGCGGCCATTAATCCACTTGGCCCTCCGCCAATTATTATCGTTTGATACATTGCACGACCTCCGTTAGCAATTCATATTCATTGTTCGTATTTGGTATTAATTTGAATTCTAAATAAAATTAGTTATAATTTAAGATTGGTTCTGTTAATTAAATTATAAATGTATATTCGATATAATGTTAGTTAATAATTTTAATGAAAGTGTTAAAGATAGGGGAAACAATAAGTATTTTGTGATATATTTTATATTAATGCAAGCCGTTAGAATGTGCAGACTGTAAATTAATTATATCGATTATTAAAAAGGTAGGAAGATTAAATATGAGTGAAAATAAGGAAATGGTACGTGGCACCTTTCTGATAACATTGAGTATTTTAATTACAAAAGTATTAGGCGTACTATTTGTAATACCATTCTATGCAATTATGGGCGCCAATGCTGAGGAAAAATTAGCTCCATTTAACTATGCATATGTTCCTTACAATATTGCTATTGCTGTTGCGACTGCTGGTATTCCATTAGCAGCTTCTAAATTTGTAGCTAAATATAATGCTTTAGGAGCATATAAAGTGGGGCAAAAGCTCTATAGATCAAGTTTTATCATTATGAGTATATCAGGGATTATAGGATTTTTAATTTTATTTGTGCTTGCACCTGATATAGCAAGAATTACCTTAGGTCAAAAAGAAGGCGTAGGGGGATGGACTATCCCAGATATTACATGGATTATTAGAATTATAAGTATAGTTGTAGTTTTCATACCACTACTAGCTACGTGGAGAGGTGTCTTCCAAGGTTATGAATCTATGGGTCCGACAGCGGTATCTGAAGTAACAGAACAACTTGCAAGAATTATATTTATTTTAATTGGCAGTTACTTAGTTATTAATGTATTCCATGGTTCTTATTTAAGCGCAAATGGTGTAGCAACGTTTGCTGCTGCGATAGGTGCAATCGCCGGGTTGCTTACACTTTGGTACTATTGGAAGAAACGTAAACCTCATATAGATAAGATGGTTGAATCAGACCATACAGGTTTGGAAGTTTCATATACTAAAATGTATAAAGAAATTATTTCATATAGTATTCCTTTCGTTATTGTTAGTTTGAATTTTCCACTATTCAACTTAGTGGACCAATTTACACATAATAATGCGCTTGATGCCGTTGGATTCCATGCCAATAAAGACTATTTCTTTACTATTTTAAATTTTACAACCAATAAAATAGTGATGATACCGACATCATTAGCAGCTGGTTTTGCGGTAAGTTTAATTCCATTTATCACAAAAACATTTGCCGAAGGACGTTTAACAGAGATGCATCGTCAAATTCAAACTTCGATTGGTGTATTGATGTACATAACCGTGCCAGCGAGTTTAGGAATAATGGCGTTAGCTTCACCATTATACACAGTCTTTTACCAATATAATCCAGATGGTAATAAGATCTTATTTTACTATGCACCAGTCGCTATTTTAATATCGTTATTGAGTGTTACAGCTTCAATGTTACAAGGTATTAATAAACAGAAATTAACTGTATTTATTATTCTTGGAGCAGTAGTAGTGAAATTGATTTTAAATATTCCTTTAATCATGTTGTTCCACACACCAGGCGCTGTATTAAGTACAGCCACTGCCTTATTAGTAGCAAATGTTGCAAATTTAATGGTTTTAAAAGTTCATGCAAAATATCATTTTACAGATACATTGGTTCAAGTGGCTAAGATATTTATCTATAGTTTAATTATGATGATTAGCGTTGAAGTAATATATCTAATCTTAAGTTTATTTATTCCGGTAGAACGTAAATTTGGCGCATTAATTATTTTAATTGTAGGAGTTATTGTAGGCGGCTTGATTTACGGCACAATCACTATTAAGAATCGTTTAGCAGACGAATTTTTAGGCGACTTACCTGGTAAAATTCGTCGTAAAGTTGGGTTTTTACGATGAGATTAGATAAATTTCTGGCTAATATGGGAGTAGGGACGCGTACTGATGTTAAACAAATTTTAAAAAAAGGTAGCGTAACTGTTAATGATAAAGTAGAAAAATCACCGAAAACTCAAATTAATCCAGATATTGATATTATCTTTGTAAATGGTGAGAAAATTGCGTATATCAACAATATTTATGTAATGTTAAATAAGCCTAAAGGATACATTTCTGCCACTCATGATAATTCAGTCCAAACTGTTATCGATTTGATTCCGGAATATCAACACTTGGATATATTTCCAGTTGGACGATTAGATAAAGATACAGAAGGTTTACTTTTAATAACCAATGATGGTCAATTTAATCACGATTTGATGAGTCCATCTAAACACGTTTCAAAAACATATGAAGTTGTGTCATCGACTCCAATAACCAATGAGGATATACTTGCTTTTAAAAATGGTCTAGAACTATCAGATGGGCCGATTAAACCAGCAGAATTAGTTAAAGTTAACGACAACGTATCACATGTAACAATCTTTGAAGGTAAATACCATCAAGTAAAAAGGATGTTTCATGTTATCGAAAATGAGGTATTAGAATTAAAACGTCTTAAAATCGCTAATTTAGCGTTAGATGAAAATCTTCAATTGGGTGAGTATAGATCGCTCACTGATGAAGAATTAAAACTATTACAGCAATAATAAAGGAGAAGGTGTTAACTATGGCTAAAAGTACAGGTTTATTAAGAATTGTTGCTGGAGTTGGAGCAGCAGCTGCAGCTGTCGTGTTATCTCGTAAAGAAAGCAGAGATAAATTGAAAGAACAATATAATAAATATAAAGAAGATCCAGAAGGTTATAAAGAAAATGCTAAAGGTTTAGCAAATCAAATCGGTTCAAAAGCGAATGAAACTATTCAAGAGGTAAGAAATAATCCTCAAGAATATGCTAACCGTTTAAAAAATGATCCTAAATCATTTATTGAACAAGAAAAATCAAAATTTACTGATTTAAATTCTAATCCTAATAAAACAGATGATTTAGAAGAAGGTAAATTTGATGATGAAGGTGGTACAACTGTTAATAATAATTTAAGAGTTGTTTCTGAAGAAGATTTAAAAAATAATAAAAATGCATTAGAAGATAAAGATTAAATATTATTATAGCGAAGATGTTTTTGAGTGGGGACATAGTGTTCTCACTCTTTTTTTTATAAAAACTAATAAATATTCTGACATCTTACTGTAATTTATCGTCATAGTTATGTAAAATAAAGTGTAAATCTATTGAAAAGGAAGTTGATCTCGAATGTGGAAAGAAAAAGTTCAAGAATATGAAAGTCAGATTATTGATGACTTAAAAGGTCTACTTTCAATTGAGAGTGTTAGAGATGATTCACAAGCCACTAGCGAAACGCCAGTTGGCCCAGGTCCCCGTGAAGCACTTGATTATATGTATAAAATTGCAGAGAGAGACGGTTTTTCTACACACGACGTAGACCATATAGCAGGAAGAATTGAAGCGGGTAATGGCGATGATGTTTTAGGCATATTATGCCACGTGGATGTGGTGCCAGCTGGAGACGGTTGGGATTCAGATCCATTCAAACCAGTCGTTACTGATGATGCTATCGTTGCTAGAGGAACACTTGACGATAAAGGTCCAACAATTGCAGCATATTACGCTGTTAAGATTTTGAATGACATGAATGTAGATTGGAAAAAACGAATTCACATCATTATAGGTACAGATGAAGAATCTGATTGGAAATGCACAGAAAGATACTTCCAAACTGAAGAAATGCCAACATTAGGTTTTGCGCCTGATGCAGAATTCCCAGCAATTCACGGTGAAAAAGGTATTACGACATTCGATTTAGTCCAAACGTCTACATTTGAAGATTCTAATGAACCAGATGATGAATTATTATCATTCGAATCAGGTCAACGCTATAACATGGTGCCTGATCATGCCAAAGCACGTGTGCTTGTAAAAGAAAATATGACCGATGTAGTCCAACACTTTGAACAATTTTTAGATGAACGTAAATTACAAGGTGAAGGCGTCGTTGATAGTGGCGAATTAGTATTAACAGTTGAAGGTAAAGCCGTACACGGTATGGACCCATCATTAGGTGTTAATGCCGGCTTATACTTATTAGAGTTCTTATCAACATTAAATCTAAATCAAACTGCCAAATCATTTGTCGAATTCAGTAATCGCTATCTACATGAATCTCATTTTGGTGAGAAAATGGGAATGAAATTCCATACTGATATTATGGGAGATGTGACTACCAACGTAGGCGTCATCACTTATGACAATAAAAATGGGGGCAAATTCGGAATCAACTTGCGTTATCCTCAAGGCTTTGAATTTGAAGAAGCCATTGAACGTTTTACTAAAGAGATTAAAGAGCAAGGTTTCGATATTGAATTAGGTAAGGTTCAACAACCTCATTACGTTGATAAAAATGATCCATTTGTGCAAACGCTAGTAGACGTTTATAGAAATCAAACAGGAGATATGTCGGAACCTTATACAATCGGGGGTGGCACTTATGCCAGAAATCTTGATAAAGGTGTAGCATTCGGAGCGATGTTCCCAGATTCTGAAGATTTAATGCATCAAAAGAATGAATATATTACTAAAAAACAATTATTCAATGCAACAAGTATCTATTTAGAAGCAATTTATGCGCTATGTGTGGAGGGTTAAACTATGACGAAAGTATTTATTAACGGTGAATTTATTAATCAAGAAGACGCTAAAGTATCATACGAAGACCGAGGCTATGTGTTTGGCGACGGCATTTACGAATATATTAGAGCCTATGATGGTAAGTTATTTACAGTTACCGAGCACTTCGAACGTTTTGTTAGAAGTGCAGGAGAACTCCAAATAGACCTAGATTATACGGTAGAAGAATTAATCGATATCGTAAGACAACTCTTAAAAGTAAATGAAATTAAAAGCGGTGGCGTTTATATTCAGGCTACACGTGGGGTTGCGCCAAGAGAACATAGCTTCCCAACTCCAGAAGTGAAACCTGTATTAATGGCTTTTGCGAAAAGTTATGATCGACCATATGAAGATTTGAAAAATGGTATTAACGCTGTAACTGTCGAAGATATTAGATGGTTACGCTGTGATATTAAAAGCTTAAACCTTTTAGGTAACGTACTTGCTAAAGAATATGCCGTAAAATATAATGCCAGTGAAGCAATTCAACATAGAGGAGAAACGGTTACTGAAGGTGCTTCAAGCAATGTATATGCAATTAAAGATGGCAAAATTTACACTCATCCCGTTAATAATTGCATTTTAAATGGTATAACTCGTAAAGTGATTAAATGGATTTCTGAAGACTACGACCTTCCATTTATCGAAGAAACATTTAATGTTGAATTTTTGAAAAAGGCAGACGAAATTATCATATCTAGTACCTCAGCAGAAGTAATGCCTGTGGTTAAATTAGATGGAGAAACTGTTGGCGATGGTAATATAGGTCCTGTGACTCGCAAATTGCAAGAAGGATT
>NZ_PPRG01000058.1 GCF_002902625.1 Staphylococcus devriesei | reverse complement strand
CAAAGAGTGATTGAAGAAGTGGTTAAGGAAAAACCGAAAGCACGTTGGTTATTTCTAACACTTTCAACAAAAAATGCTATAGATGGGGATACTTTAGAACAAAGTTTGAAACACTTAACTGAATCATTTAGAAGATTATTTAAATATAAAAAAGTTAGTAAAAATTTAATTGGTTTTATGCGTTCAACAGAAGTAACAGTTAATAAAAATGACGGCAGTTATAATCAACATATGCATGTTTTGTTATGTGTTGAAAATAGTTATTTTAAGAATAAAGCTAATTATATAACTCAAGAAGAATGGGTTAGTTTATGGCAAAAAGCATTACAAGTTGATTATCGACCCGTAGCAAATATTAAAGCGATCAAACCAAATCAAAAAGGCGATAAAGATATTCAAGCAGCTATTAAAGAAACCTCTAAATATTCGGTTAAGTCATCTGATTTTTTAACTGATGATGATGAAAGAAATCAAGAAATCGTGAATGAT
>NZ_PPRG01000057.1 GCF_002902625.1 Staphylococcus devriesei | reverse complement strand
CTGTAACACATCTTTATCCATACATCTATCTCCTTTAAGAATATATATTACTATAGTAAAACTTCTACAGTAATAATGAAAAGATTAAGTTTTTAAAATTAACTAGTGCGCTTGTTTATTTTCTAATTATAAATTTAAAATTAAATGAAAATTTTGGTTATCATCTTTTAAAAAATTTTGAAAAGTGTATAATTTATTATATATAAGAGGAGGTATTTGTGGAATGAAATTTAAACGTTCTTTAGCGGTACTTGCAACATCAGCAGTTGTATTAGCAGGTTGTTCAAACTCAGGTGGAGGCAGTGATGATAGTAAAAAATCATCTGACTCAAGTAATAAAGATAATGATAAAAAACAAGAATTACAAATCTCAGCTGCAGCTAGCTTAGGTGATGTAAGCAAAGCATTAGGAAAAGAATTTAAAAAAGACCATAAAAATGTAGATATAACTTTTAACTACGGTGGCTCAGGCGCATTAAGACAACAAATTGAAAAAGGTGCCCCAGCGGATGTCTTCATGTCAGCAAATACAAAAGATGTAGATATGTTAAAAGATAAAGTGCATGATACATATAAATACGCGCATAATGAACTTGTCTTAATTGGAGATAAGAATAGTAATGAGGCTTCAGTCAAAGATTTAAAAGATGATGAAAAATTAGCGATTGGCGAAGTGAAAACTGTACCGGCAGGTAAATACGCTAAACAATATCTTGAAGACCAAAACTTATACAACGATGTAAAAGATAAATTAGTGTATGCAAAAGATGTTAAACAAGTGTTAAATTATGTGGAAAAAGGCAATGCCGATATGGGATTTGTGTATAAAACTGACTTATACACTGGTAACAAAAAGACAGATAAAGTAAATGAAATCAAAGAAGCTAAACTTAAAAAGCCAATTACTTATGAAGCAGGTGCTGTTTCTGATAAGAAATTAGCGAAAGAATGGATGGACTTCTTAAAATCTGACAAAGCAGAAGACATTCTTGAGGAATATCATTTTGATGCATAAGGAGGTTTAATATATGCCTGATTTAACACCTTTTTGGATATCGATAAAAGTAGCCATCATCAGTACGATTATCGTTTCAATCTTAGGCATTTTTATTAGTCGATTACTATATAAAGGGAAAGGGCATCTAACTAAACTCCTTGAAAGTTTTATACTATTACCGATTGTTCTACCGCCAACGGTACTAGGCTTTATTCTACTAATTATCTTTTCTCCTAGAAGTGTTGTAGGACAATTCTTTGGAAATATAGTACATCTACCAGTAGTATTTACGATGACAGGTGCAGTAATTGCATCTGTCATTGTTAGTTTTCCATTAATGTATCAACACACGATTCAAGGATTTAGAAATATAAACCCTAAGATGTTAAATACTGCTCGTACCATGGGGGCAAGTGAGAATAAAATTTTTTATCGTCTGATATTACCTTTATCTAAACGGTCGATTATCGCTGGTATAATGATGAGTTTCGCTCGTGCAATCGGCGAATTTGGGGCTACGTTAATGGTCGCAGGTTATATACCAAATAAAACTAATACATTACCGCTTGAAATTTATTTCTTAGTTGAACAAGGAAGAGAAAATCAAGCTTGGTTATGGGTTCTTGTGCTAGTAGCCTTTTCAATAACTGTTATCGGCGTATTAAATTTTGCGAATAGGGATAAATCTCAGGAGGTATAATAGATGTTAAGACTTAAATTACAATATCAATTAAAAAAGACGTTTATAGATATTGATATCAATGATACTACTCCTAAAATATATGCTATTCGTGGACCTTCAGGTATAGGTAAGACCACAGTATTGAACATGATTGCAGGGTTACGTCAACCTAAGAAAGCCTATATCAAAATCAATGATCGTTTATTACTAGATACTGAAAATAAAATAAATCTTAAAATTCAAGATCGAAGAATTGGATACCTTTTCCAAGATTATCAATTGTTTCCAAATATGACAGTGCGCAAGAATATTACATTTATGGCGAAGCATTCTAGTCATATAGATGAGTTAGCAGAGCAATTAAACATTAGTCATTTAATGAATCAATATCCCGTCACGTTATCTGGTGGTGAATCTCAACGTGTAGCTTTAGCACGTACATTGAGTACAAAACCCGACTTAATACTTTTAGATGAACCATTTTCAAGTTTAGATGATGCGACAAGAGATGAAGGCATTAGATTGATTAAACGTATTTTCAAAGAATGGTCAATTCCAATTATCTTCGTGACACATTCTAATTTTGAAGCAGAAGTATTAGCGGATAAAATTATTAAAATTGGTTAAACAAATATAAAAATATAGACTATCAAACGATTCGATTAGAGCGACGCATGTCTTTATCGAATCGTTTGATTTTGTTCCAGGCTTTTTTTAGATATAATAAGACTAACTGAGAAGAGATGAGAAAGGGCATGTGTTATGACTACAGGGCGTTATTCAAGACAAACCTTATTTAAAGGAATTGGTGTTTTAGGACAAGAAAAGATAGAACAGAAACATGTATTAATAGTTGGTATGGGCGCTTTAGGGACGCATGTTGCTGAAGGGTTAGTACGTGCAGGTATTAAAAAATTAACCATTGTAGATAGAGACTATATTGAATATAGTAATTTACAGCGCCAAACGTTATTTACCGAAGAAGACGCTAATCAGATGTTGCCTAAAGTAATGACGGCTAAACACCATTTGGAACAAATCAGACATGACGTTGAAATTTATGCTCATATCGCCCACGTAGATTATTATTTTTTAGAGAAATATGGAACAGATGTAGATGTTATTATTGATGCGACAGATAATTTTGACACACGACAACTCATCAATGATTTTTCATATAAAGAATACATTCCATGGATATATGGTGGCGTAGTTCAAAGTACTTACGTTGAAGCAGCATTTATTCCAGGAAAAACACCTTGCTTCAATTGTTTAATGCCACAACTTCCTATAATTAACATGACGTGCGACACAGTGGGGGTAATACAACCTGCTGTCACAATGACAACTAGCTTTCAATTACGTGACGCGCTTAAATTACTTACTGATAATGTAATACCAACAAAGCTTACGTATGGTGATATTTGGGAGGGCGAGCATTATACATTTGGTTTTAGTCGCATGCATAGAGAAGAATGTCCAACATGTGGGTCTCATCCTACTTTTCCGCATTTAAAGCATAACCCTACATTATATGCGACTTTATGTGGTAGAGATACAGTACAGTATGACAATCCCAATATTACCCAGGAAATGATTCGTGATTTCTTGCATCAACATCAACTTAATTATCGTGAGAATAAATTTATGTTGATGTTTGAATATAAAGGATATCGTCTTGTAGCATTTCAAGGCGGGCGTATACTCGTACATGGGACGACGAAAACATCAGAAGCTATTAATTTAATTAATCAACTATTTGGATAAAGGGAGTGGTTTAAATGCATCAACATGAACACCTAAAAGTAGATAGAGATATTCGATGTGCAGTATTAACAATTTCTGATACGCGAGACAAAGAGAGTGATAAAGGAGGACAACTTGTCCAATCTCTGTTACAAGATATGAACGTCAAGGTAGACAGTGAACACTACAATATCGTTAAAGATGATAAGGAAGCAATCCAATCTCAAATCGAATCATGGCTAGCTTCTGATATTGATGTGATTATTACTACAGGCGGTACAGGTATCTCTCAAAGGGATGTCACTATCGAAGCGGTAAGTCCACTATTAGATAAAGAAATTGAAGGATTTGGAGAATTATTTAGATATCTTAGCTATACTGAAGACGTAGGCACAAAGGCCTTGTTATCAAGAGCCATAGCGGGAACAGTAATGAATAAGCTCATCTTTACATTGCCGGGCTCTACGGGTGCAGTGAAACTGGCAGTTGAAAAGTTAATTAAACCAGAACTTAATCATATGGTATATGAATTGAATAAATAGAAAAATAGTCATGAGCTAGAACTACAATTATAGATTTCCCTAATTGAAGTTTTGGCGCCATGACTATTATATTTAATATAGAAATGTATATTCCCTTGTAAATGACATTAGCGTTGATAGTCGCCAGACTTACCTCCAGATTTAGATTCGAGATAAGTTTGACCGATAATCATACCTTTATCAACGGCTTTTGTCATATCGTAGACAGTCAGGGCAGTAGCAGATGCCGCAGTTAATGCTTCCATTTCAACGCCCGTCTTACCTGTGGTAGAGACACTAGTTGTAATATTTAGTGTATAGGTACTATCGTCATTCTTTTCCCAGGAAAAGGTGATATCAATCCCAGTTAAAGGCAAGGGATGACACATGGGAATAATAGTTGATGTATTTTTAGCAGCCATAATACCGGCAATTTGTGCTGTGTTTAATACATTACCTTTTTTATTAGTATTATCTAGAATTTGATGATAAATTGTGTCGTTAACCGTAATGCTAGAATGCGCTTGGGCAGTACGTTTAGTAATATTTTTATCGGATACATCGACCATTTTCGCATTACCTTGTTCATTTATATGAGTAAATTCATACATCATATACCTCCTAAAACTTAAAGTTAATTAGAACTTTTAAATACTTTTGTTAGTATATCATGATTTATTATTATAAAAATGGAGATGATAAAATGGCAGTGGAAAAAAGAAATCCAATCTCAGTTAAAGAAGCGATTCAACGTGTAGTAAAACAATCTATTTTTATGGAAGAAACTAAAGTTAAACTTGAAGATAGTCTAGGTTATATTTTGGCGCAAGATATTGAGGCCACTTATGATATACCACGCTTTAATAAATCACCATATGATGGTTTTGCTATTCGAAGCGTTGATTCAGCAGGAGCATATAGCGAGAACCGTAAGCAGTTTACAGTTATTGATCATATCGGAGCAGGTTCCGTATCCGATAAAATATTAGGTGAAAATGAAGCAGTACGTATTATGACTGGTGCTCAAATTCCAGAAGGCGCGGATGCGGTAGTCATGTTTGAACAAACGGTCGAAAGTGGAGACACCTTTACTATACGTAAATCTTTTGAAGCATATGAAAATGTTTCGCTGAAAGGTGAAGAGACGACGACGGGCGATATCGTCTTGAAAAAGGGTCAAACTATTAATCCAGGAGCGGTAGCAGTGTTAGCCACTTATGGTTATACTGAAGTGCCAGTGGTTCAAAAACCAAGTGTAGCGATTATTGCAACTGGCAGTGAATTATTAGATGTACATGATGAATTAGAGCCAGGTAAAATCCGTAACTCTAATGGTCCAATGATTAAAGCATTGGCTGAGAAATTCGGTTTAGAAGTAGAAGCTTATAAAATACAACAAGACGATTTACAAAGTAGTATTGACGTGGTAAAAGACGCTATGGCTAAACATGAAATTGTGATTACGACTGGTGGTGTATCTGTAGGTGATTTTGACTATTTACCAGAAATATATAAAGCTGTAGATGCAGATATATTATTTAATAAAGTAGCTATGCGTCCTGGTAGCGTTACTACTGTAGCTGTTGCTAATGGTCAATATTTATTTGGTTTATCTGGTAATCCATCCGCATGTTTTACAGGATTTGAACTATTTGTAAAACCAGCTATTAAACATATGATGGGTGCAACAGCATTTTATCCTCAAGTTGTTAAAGCAACGTTGATGGAAGACTTCACTAAGGCAAATCCTTTTACACGTTTTATTAGAGCATATGCTTCATTTTCGCAAAGTGGTGCAACGGTGGTGCCATCAGGGTTTAATAAATCTGGTGCAGTAGTAGCGATTGCGCATAGTAATGCAATGATTATGCTGCCTGGCGGAACACGCGGATTTAAAGCAGGTCATACAGTAGATGTTATTCTAACTGAATCAAATGCATTTGAAGAGGAAATGTCATTATGATTTTGCAAATTGTTGGTTTTAAAAATTCTGGCAAGACTACGTTGATGGAACATACGGTCAAATTTTTAAAATCTAAAGGTTATACGGTGGCTACCATTAAACATCATGGGCACGACGTTCAGGATATTGAACTACAAGAAAATAACGTCGATCATATGAAACATTTTCAAGCCGGTGCGGATCAAAGTATCGTGCAAGGTAGCGCATATCAACAAACTGTAACTAGAGCTCATAAACAAAACCTTACTCAGATTATTGACGAATCTGTTACAATAACATGTAATATCATTTTAGTTGAAGGCTTTAAGAATGAAGAGTTCGATAAAGTGGTAGTTTATCGTACACAAGAGGAACTAGAGCAATTAAAGCAATTATCTCATGTGCTTTTTTGTTATCATTTTCAAGAGGAAAATGCGCAAGCAAATTATGAGAAATGGCTAATAGATTGGATTGAACAAAGGACTGACATATAATGAAACAATTCGAAATTGTTACAGACCCAATTCAAACAGAACAGTATCGAGATTTTACTATAAATGAACATCAAGGTGCTGTCGTAGTCTTTACAGGACATGTAAGAGAGTGGACACAAGGTGTTAAAACGGAATATTTAGAGTATGAAGCTTATGTACCAATGGCTGAGAAGAAACTTGCTCAAATTGGTGACGAAATTCAAGAACGTTGGCCTGGAACAATTACCACGATCGTTCATCGAATTGGGCCGCTTCAGATTTCAGATATTGCAGTATTAATAGCAGTATCATCACCACATCGTAAAGATGCTTATCGAGCTAACGAATACGCAATTGAACGTATTAAAGAAGTTGTACCTATTTGGAAGAAAGAAATTTGGGAAGATGGATCAGAATGGCAGGGTCATCAACGAGGTAACCACGAGCAAGCTACTAAAGGAGATGTCTAGAGTGAAAGTAATGTACTTTGCAGAAATTAAAGAAATACTGCAAACTAACTCTGAAAATATTGATATTAAAGAAAGTATAGATGTTGAATCATTTAAACAAGTGTTATTTGAACGTCACCCCTCAATTAGCAATAAAAAATTTCAAGTAGCAGTCAACGAAGAATTTGTACAAAAAGAGGATATTATACAACCAACTGATGTGGTTGCATTGATTCCACCAGTAAGCGGGGGTTAATTGGGAAATGAAAGCGATTATTTTAGCAGGAGGCCATTCGCAACGTTTTGGAACAGCGAAAGCCTTTGCCAAGATTGATGGACAAATGTTCTATCAACGAATTATACAAACTTTAGAAACTACAAATATGTTTAATGAAATTATTATTAGTACAAATGAACAGCTTGCTGACCAATTTGACTATAATAATATTGTCATAGATGAATCATATAACAAAGATAAGGGCCCTTTAGCAGGAATCTATACGGTTATGAAACGTTATAGCGATGAAGAGCTTTTCTTTGTCGTATCTGTGGATACACCGATGATTACTGGAAAGGCAATTAGCGCATTATATCAATTTATGGTTTCTAGATTGATAGAAGACCAAATCGATATTGCTGCTTTTTCGGAAAATGAAAAAGTTATACCAACCATCGCATTTTATAGTCCTTACATCTTAGAAAATATGAAAGATGCATTAGATTCAGATGATTATAGTTTAAAACATATTTATCAGCAAGTAACGATGAGATGTCTAGATGTTAAGGGTATTCAATCTCCTGAGTATTGGTATAAGAATATTAACTACCAACATGATTTGGACTCTTTAAAACAACAGATTAATAATTAAGGAGGCCCGTATTTATGGTAGCACTAATTAAAGATAAATTAGGCCGACCAATCCGTGATTTACGTATCTCTGTAACAGACCGTTGTAATTTTAGATGTGATTACTGTATGCCTAAAGAAATTTTTGGCGATGACTTTGTATTTCTTCCTAAAGACGAACTACTGACTTTCGAGGAAATGGTTAGAATCGCTAAAGTCTATGCGGAGCTAGGAATTAAGAAATTACGTATTACTGGTGGAGAGCCCTTATTAAGACGTAATTTATATCAACTTATTGCTGAACTTAATAAAATCGAAGGCATTGAAGATATCGGAATGACGACTAATGGTTTATTATTAAAAAAACATGGTCAAAAGTTATATGACGCAGGGTTACGTCGTATTAATGTTAGTTTAGATGCCATTGATGATGAAGTCTTTCAAGCAATCAATAATCGTAATATTAAAGCATCTACGATTCTAGACCAAATTGATTATGCTGTGTCAATTGGCTTTCATGTTAAAGTGAACGTGGTAATACAAAAGGGAGTGAACGACAATCAAATACTCCCAATGATAGAATATTTTAAAGAAAAAAATATTGAAATACGTTTTATAGAATTTATGGACGTCGGAAATGATAATGGTTGGGACTTTAGTAAAGTCGTCACAAAAGATGAAATGTTAGAGCTAATTGAAGAACACTTTGATATAGAACCAGTTGCGCCTAAATACTTTGGTGAAGTGGCTAAATATTTCAAACATAAAGACAACGGGGCGAAATTCGGTTTAATTACTAGTGTATCTGCGTCATTTTGTTCCACATGCACGCGTGCACGTCTTTCTTCAGACGGTAAATTTTACGGTTGTCTATTTAGTACAGTAGAAGGCTTTGATATTAAATC
>NZ_PPRG01000056.1 GCF_002902625.1 Staphylococcus devriesei | reverse complement strand
CTTTTAAATTAGCAATTGAAGTGGTTTTTTAATAATATTTTTTGTAAATGTAAAAAGATTTATTTAGGTTATATTTACTTTATTTTTGACAACTTTCTTATTAAACATTGTCAAATATATTTAAATATTAGAACTTTTTCATGACAAATCATGAGATATATGCTTAAATAACTATGTAAATACAACTAGAGAATAAGTAATAAACTCAACAAAGTAAGCGATTACAATAAAGTCTTACTTTTTTATTATTCTTAATTTGAAATACTTATTAAACATCTATGATTATTAGGTGGTATAATTTTATATGTATTTGTTAAAACGGTGCTTTAATAATTTAACAAATTTAAACTATCTAATTATTTTAGTTGATTAAGAACATAGTAACACCAAGGGGGGAGGCAATAGATTGGACATTAAATTAGTTAATGAGCAATCAATATTGATATATTTTAAAGAAGAAATAAGTGAAGATAATTATAAAGAAGTAGATGCAACGACACAATACATACTTTCTAAAAATATATCAGCAATAAAAGACATTGTTCCTTCATATCGAGCCATTATGATAAATTTTGATAATGACTTAATTGATTATGAAGAATTGATAACACGTCTAGATTTAAATCATATCGAACGTTTAGGTTTAGATTCCAAAACTGAAAAAAGAGTAATACATATACCGGTCCTTTACAATTATGAAGTAGGTCCTGATTTAAAAGAAGTGGCTAGTCATAATAATTTAACGGTTGAAGACGTGATAGATATTCATAGTAGTAATGAGTATTTAGTTTATATGTTAGGTTTTATGCCAGGATTTCCATTCTTAGGGGGTCTTGACGAGCGCTTACATACTCCAAGAAGATCAGAACCTAGAGTTAAAATTGAAGCTGGTTCTGTAGGAATCGCTAATAATCAAACTGGCCTTTATCCTTCTGATTCGCCAGGTGGTTGGCAAATCATAGGTAGAACGCCTTTAAAAGTGTTTAATCAATACTCTGAGCCAATGACACTTTACGAAGCCGGAGATTATATCAAATTTTACGCAATTGACGAATCAACTTTTAAAGAAATAGAAACTGAGATTGCTAAAAATAGATTTAATAAAGAGAAGTGGGTGTTTAATAATGAGTATTAAAATTATAAAACCTGGTCTTTTTACTACCGTGCAAGATAAAGGTCGTTTTGGGTATCAACATCTAGGCTTCTCAAGTGCGGGAGCGATGGATAGATATAGTTATGAAGTTGGACAAGCATTGATTAATAATCAAGGTCCAAGCCTTGAATATACAATCATTGGACCGACATTACAATTTAATGAAAATAACACCGTGGTACTTACTGGTGGGCAGTTTAATGCTAAGTTGAATAAGCGAAAGGTTCCTCAAAATACAGTTATATTTGTTTCTCAAGGCGATCAATTAGAAATTGGTAATGCGATAGAAGGCGCTAGAGGGTATATATTCTTTGGACAACCTTTAGATATTGAACAAGTTGCCGATAGTTATTCAACACATACAAGAAGTATGGTTGGAGGATTTAAAGGTAGACCATTAAAAAAGAACGATGTCATTAACATCATTCCTAATGATAACTTTAAATTAAACTTAGGCAAATCATCGGCGTATAACGCAGTTGCTGAAGATAATATTATTCATATTATCAAAGGTCCTCAAGCGCAAGCATTTTCAGAAGAAAAGCAAAGAACTTTGGTTAAAGAAGAATATAGTATTTCTGATAAATCAGATAGAATGGGTTATCGACTTATTGGAGATAATATAGCCCCTGAAAATAGTGCTGATATCATTTCAGAACCTGTGGCATTGGGTAGCATTCAAGTACCTAACGACGGCAATCCCATTATCTTATTGAATGATAAGCAAACTGTTGGTGGCTATACTAAGATAGCAACTGTAAGCCAGTTAGATTTAAGAAAATTAGCTCAGTTCAAGCCTAGTGACACCATTCAATTTGAGTGGATATCAATAAACGATGCTAACCAAGAATTACTACAGTTTAGTAAAGAATTTAATGAACTATTAGAGAGTATCGCATCACGTCCAACTTATAATATTGAGTGGTTACGACCAACTTCAAATAAATTAGCAAGAATAATCGAGGAGGAATAATTAAAAATGAATATACAAAAAATAGAAGAAGTTATTAAATTAGTAAAATCTAATAACGTTAAAAAATTCAAATATAAAGATTTTGAAAATGAATTAGAATTAGATTTCACTGAAGGGACTCAAAATAGTTCATTTATCCCATCTCAAAATCAAGATAATGGGGCTACAGCTTCAAATCAACATGAAAGTAGCCAATCTCAATCAAGTACTACTGAAGAGGCGTCTAAAGAAATTACATCTCCTATGGTAGGAACATTCTTTTTACAAGATAGTAAAGAGTTAACCGAGCCACAAATCAAAGTTGGAGATCAAGTAAAATCTGGTGATGTCATTGGATTTGTAGAAGCAATGAAAGTAATGAATGAAGTCACAAGTGATATTGATGGCGAAGTAGTAGAAATAGTAGTAGATGACGGAACTAATGTTGAGTATGATCAAGTACTAGTCAAAGTTAAATAAGGGGGACAGGTACATGTATCGTTGTTTAGTGGCAAATAGAGGAGAAATTGCGGTTCGAATCATTAGAGCTTGTCGTGAGATGAATATTGAAACAGTTGCGATTTATGCCAAAGGTGATGAAAAAAGTTTACATGTCAGTCTTGCAGACCAAGCTGTGTGTATAGGTGAAGCAAACTCTTTAGATAGTTATTTAAATATCGAACGTATTATTGGCGCTGCTGAAATAACTGGAGCAAATGCCATTCATCCTGGATATGGATTCTTATCAGAGAGTACAACTTTTGCTGAAAAAGTTGAAGAAAATGATATTCACTTTATCGGACCTAGTAAAAAAACAATGGAAATGATGGGCGACAAAATTACTGCACGTCAAACAGTTGATTCTGCAGGAGTGCCAGTAATTCCAGGGTCAACAGATGCAGTAGACTCAATTGACGAAATTAAAGAATTAGCTGAAGAGATCGGTTATCCACTTGTTTTAAAAGCAGCGAGTGGCGGTGGCGGTAAAGGTATCCGTATTGTTAAGGAACCTGAACAACTCGAAAAATCACTTAAAGAAGCTAAAAGTGAAGGTAAAAAATATTTTAATGATGATAGAGTATATGGGGAAGCCTTTATCCCGGTAGCTAAGCATGTTGAAGTTCAAGTTATTGGAGATGGTAAAGAGAATTACGTACATCTAGGTGAACGTGATTGTTCTGTGCAACGTAAAAATCAAAAACTCATAGAAGAATCACCTTGTGCCGCTTTAACTGAAGAACGACGTCAACAAATTTGTAACGACGCAGTAGCCGTGGCAAAAGCATCAAATTATCGTAGTGCAGGAACTATCGAATTCTTAGTAACTGAAGATGCACATTACTTTATTGAAATGAATGCTCGAATTCAAGTTGAACATACAGTAACTGAAATGCGTGCGGATAGAGATTTATTACAAGCACAATTATACTTATTACAACATGATGAACTTCCATTTACTCAGGAAGATATTATATTTAATGGGCATGTTATTGAAGCACGAATCAATGCAGAAGATCCTGAAAAGAAATTCCGACCAACACCTGGTAAAGTGAAAAAATTACATTTACCTCAAGGTTTTAACATTCGAGTCGATTCATTGTTATATCCTGGCTATCAAGTCTCACCTTATTATGATTCGTTAGTGGCAAAAGTTATTGTTAAAGATGCTAATCGTCAATCAGCCATCAACAAGCTAAAAGTAGCTTTAGATGAAATGGTCATTGAAGGTTTTACGACTACTGCCGACTTTTTATATGCAGTACTAAGTTATCCACTATATGCTGATGGTGATGCCAGTGAAGTTGATATAAAATTCCTTGAAAAACATCAAATAGTAAAAGGAGTGGAACTATAATGCAAATTGATTTAAATTGTGATTTGGGTGAAGCTTTCGGTAATTATTCATGTGGTGGAGATGCTGATATTATTCCATTAATAACTTCTGCCAATATTGCATGTGGTTTTCATGCAGGTGATGAGAATGTAATGAATGAAACAGTGAAATTAGCTAAGGAACATGGTGTAGGCATTGGCGCGCATCCAGGACTCCCAGATTTAAAAGGGTTTGGACGTCGCAATATGGATATCGCTCCAAATGAAATTTATAACTTAGTTGTCTATCAATTAGGTGCTTTAAACGGTTTTTGTAAAATCCATGGGACGCGTATTAATCACGTAAAACCTCATGGTGCACTTTATCAAATGGGTGCTCGTGATAAAACAATTGCGCATGCTATCGCTCAAGCCGTTTATGATTTTGATCCAGAGTTAATTTTCGTAGGATTATCTAACACTTTACTTATTTCAGAAGCTCAAAACGTCGGTCTTAAAGTCGCTTCAGAAGTATTTGCAGACAGACGCTATGAAGATGATGGTCAATTAGTAAGTCGTAAAGAAAAAGATGCATCTATCACTAACACTGAAGAAGCACTAAATCAAGTTATTAAAATGGTTACTGAAAATAAAGTAGTAAGCAAAAATGGAAAAGAAATTGATTTACAAGCAGATACAATTTGTGTACACGGTGACGGAGCACATGCTCTTGAATTTGTAACACAAATTAGAAAAAAATTAACGAAAGAAGGCATTGATATTCAATCCTTATAGGGGGTACCAACGATGGGAGAAAATTTACAACAAAACCCAAATAACGAAGTAAAAGAAGAGAAAAAGGATTTTAAGTTTACTAAAAATCATAGACGATTGCTATATGGTTCAGTTTTTCTGATGGCAACATCGGCAATAGGACCAGCGTTCCTTACTCAAACTGCTGTTTTTACGGCTGAGTTTTACGCTAGTTTTGCCTTTGCAATATTGATTTCAATACTAATAGATATCGGGGCTCAAATTAATATTTGGCGTGTTTTAGTAGTAACAGGTTTACGAGGTCAAGAAGTATCTAATAAAGTGCTTCCTGGTTTAGGAACTTTAATATCAATATTAATTGCATTCGGTGGACTAGCCTTTAATATAGGTAATATCGCTGGTGCTGGTTTAGGATTAAATGCTATGTTTGGCCTTGATATAAAATGGGGTGCAGCCATTACTGCAGTATTTTCAATATTAATTTTTGTGAGTAAAAGTGGACAAAAAATTATGGATGTTGTTTCAATGGTACTAGGTGTAGTAATGATTTTAGTAGTGGCCTATGTAATGGTTGTCTCTAATCCACCATATGCTGATGCGCTTGTTCATACAGTTGCACCAGAACATCCAATTAAATTGATTCTTCCAATTATCACCCTTGTGGGAGGTACTGTTGGTGGTTACATTACATTTGCAGGTGCACACAGATTATTAGATTCTGGTATGAAAGGTGAAGAGTTTGTGCCATTTGTTAACCGCTCTGCAATAGCAGGTATTATGACAACTGGTATTATGCGTGTACTCCTTTTCTTAGCAGTTTTAGGTGTGGTAGTTACTGGCGTTACATTAAGTGCTGATAACCCACCAGCGTCAGTATTCGAACATGCAATCGGTCCAATCGGTAAAAATATTTTTGGAGTAGTTATTTTTGCAGCCGCTATGTCATCAGTCATTGGTTCAGCGTACACAAGTGCTACTTTCTTAAAAACTTTACATAAATCATTATTTAATAAAAATAATCTTATCGTAATTACTTTTATCGTTATTTCTACATTAATTTTCTTATTTATTGGTAAACCTATAAGTTTACTTATCATTGCTGGAGCAATAAATGGTTGGATCTTACCTATTACTTTAGGTGCAATTTTAATTGCAAGTCGTAAAAAATCCATTGTAGGAGATTATAAACACCCAACATGGATGGTCGTGTTTGGAGTGGTTGCAGTTATCGTAACAATAGTAACTGGCATATTCTCATTACAAGATTTGGCAGCTCTATGGAAAAGTTAACAACCTATTCTAATTTAAATACTAATTCTTATTTTGCACAGTAAATAAGAAATAATAATAACAATTCATTTAATACCCACGAGCGAATTTAAATAAGTTTGCTAGTGGGTATTATTGTTATGAAAGTATCTATAAAATCATTTTAAATAAAAATTATTCTGCAAACATAAATGAATAATCTTTGTCGTGATGTATAAAAATATATGATAAAATAACAAATGCTAAGAAAAAAACTGAGGTGTAAATATGATAGGAATTATAGGAGCTATGGAAGAAGAAGTAGCTATTTTAAAAGATAAATTAACAGAAATGAGCGAAGTAACAGTAGCCCATGTAAAATTTTATCGTGGTAAATTAAATGATAAAGAAGTTGTCTTAACTCAAAGTGGTATCGGTAAAGTTAACGCTGCAATTTCAACAACTTTATTGATTGAAAAATTTAATCCAAAAGTTATTATCAATACTGGTTCAGCAGGCGCTTTAGATGAGCAACTCGCAGTAGGTGATATTTTAATTAGTAACGATGTAATGTATCACGATGCAGATGCAACAGCATTCGGATATGAATATGGTCAAATTCCACAAATGCCAGCTCAATTCCATGCAAATGATGAACTTTTAACTCTAACTGAAAAAGTTATTACAGATCAAAATTATAATGCTAAAGTCGGTCAGATTGTTAGTGGCGATAGCTTTATTGGTAGTGCAGAACAGCGTCTTGTTCTTAAACGTCAATTTCCAGAAGCAATGGCTGTGGAAATGGAAGCAACTGCAATAGCTCAAACATGTTATCAATTCAAAGTGCCATTTATTGTAACTCGTGCAGTTTCGGATTTAGCAAATGGTGAAGCAGAAATGTCATTTGAAGAATTTTTAGGACAAGCTGCGAAATCTTCAAGTACTATCGTAGAACAATTAATTTTAACACTATAAATAATTGATAAAGGTGACGAATATATGGGATTAATAAAAAAGTTTTTTATGCCAAATGATTATGTTAAATCAGTATTCCAAATAGATATTGAGAAACTTGCTAAATCTGGCTTCAAAGGGATAATTACCGATTTAGATAACACTCTAGTAGGTTGGGATGTAAAATCACCGACTATTGAAATACAACAATGGTTTAAAAAGGCAAATGATTTAGGCATTACAATTACGATTGTGTCAAATAATAATGAAGACCGTGTGTCAAGTTTTTCAAAAGATTTAGATGTAGATTTTATTTTCAAAGCTCGTAAACCTATGGGTAAGTCTTTTAATAAAGCAATTAAGCATATGAATATCAAACCAGAAGAAACGATTGTTATTGGAGATCAAATGTTAACAGATGTCTTCGGAGGTAATCGCAATGGCTTGTATACGATTATGGTAGTTCCTGTAAAAAGAACAGACGGGTTAGTGACTAGATTTAATAGAATCATTGAACGTCGGTTATTAAATTACTTCAAGAATAAAGGTTATATTACATGGGAGGAAAATTGATTGGATGATACTTTAAAATGTATTGGTTGTGGAGCACCATTACAATCTGAAGATAAAAATGCGCCAGGTTATGTGCCTGAGCACAACCTTTTTAGAGAAGATGTTATTTGTCAAAGATGTTTTAGACTAAAGAATTATAATGAAATTCAAGATGTTGGAATGGATAGTGATGACTTTTTAAATTTACTTAACGGTCTAGCTGAGCGACAAGGTATTATAGTTAATGTGGTCGACATTTTTGACTTCGAAGGTTCTTTTATTAATGCGTTAAAACGTATTGTGGGGAATAAAAAAATCATTTTAGTAGCGAACAAATTAGACTTACTTCCTAAACAAATAAATAAACGTCGCGTTAAAGAATGGCTCAAGAAAACGGCTAGAAAATACGGAATGGAAGCTGAGGAAGTTGTATTAATTTCTGCATACAAAGGATGGGGCATTGAGGAGTTACTAACAACTATTGATAAACATCGTAATAACAATGATGTTTATATCGTCGGAACTACTAATGTGGGTAAATCTACGCTTATTAACAAACTTATTGAAGAAAGTGTTGGTGAGAAAAACGTAGTAACCACTTCTAGATTTCCTGGAACTACTTTAGATATGATTGATATTCCATTAGATGAAACGTCATTCATGTTTGATACTCCAGGTATTATCCAAGCTCATCAAATGACCCATTATGTTTCTGACAAAGAATTAAAAGTAATTGTTCCTAAGAATGAAATTAAACAACGTGTCTTTCAACTAAACGAAGGTCAAACATTATTTTTTGGTGGTTTAGCAAGAATTGATTATGTTTCTGGAGGCAAACGGCCGTTGGTATGTTATTTTTCAAATGAATTAAATATTCATAGAACTAAGACTGAAAAAGCGAATGACTTATGGCGTAATCAAATTGGAAATGTGTTAACGCCACCTAGTGATCCAACGCAATTTGACATGAATGAAACTAAGGCGGTCAGATTAGAAACTGGAAAAGAAAAACGTGATGTTATGATTTCAGGATTAGGCTTTATTACTATTGAAGCAGGGGCGAAGGTAATAGTAAGAGTGCCTAAAAATGTCGATGTCATATTACGTAATTCAATAATGTAAGGTGGTTTGTATATGAAATATGCGGTTATAGGCGATCCTATTTCACATTCCTTATCTCCAATAATGCACAATGCTAACTTTGAAGCATTAGGTATGGAAGCCTCATACGAAGCTTTACATGTCCCAATAAATGACTTTCATCGTATTCGCGAAATTATTGAAGAAAAGCAACTAGATGGGTTTAATATAACGATTCCTCATAAAGAGCGAATTATACCTTATTTAGATGAAATAGATGAGCAATCACGAGCAGTCGGTGCTGTAAATACTGTTAAAATAGTTAATAATAGATGGATTGGTTATAACACGGATGGTTTAGGATATTTAACAGGTTTAAAACAAATATATCCTGATGTTGCCAATGCATATATTTTAATTTTAGGTGCTGGCGGTGCGAGTAAAGGTATAGCGAATGAATTGAGTAATTACGTTCAACCTAAGTTAACTGTTGCAAATAGAACGATGAACCGTTTTGAAAGTTGGAATTTAGATATAAATGCTATTTCGCTTAAGGAAGCTGAAAATTATTTAGATGAATTTGATATTATTATTAATACTACATCTGCAGGTTTAAACGATAATACTGAGAGCGTAATTAGTCTTGAAAATTTATCACCTAATTCACTCGTTAGCGATATTGTCTATATACCTTATAAAACACCATTTTTAAAAATAGCTGAGTCAAAAGGAAACCATATTCATAATGGACTTGATATGTTTGTATATCAAGGAGCTGAAAGTTTCAAAATTTGGACAGGTAAACAACCTAACATTCAAGAAATGAAATATGCAGTACTAAAAAAATTACAAGGAGAGTAACATGCTAACAGGAAAACAAAAAAGATATTTAAGAAGCTTAGCGCATAATATTGATCCTATTTTTCAAATAGGAAAAGCAGGTATAAATGAAAATATGGTATCTCAGATAGATGATACCCTTGAAACACGTGAATTAATTAAAATCCACGTCTTACAGAATAATTTTGATGATAAAAAAGAATTAGCTACTACATTAAGCGAAGCAACTAATAGTGATATTGTTCAAATAATAGGGTCTATGATTGTTATCTACAGAGAATCTGAAGATAATAAACAAATTACGTTACCTTAATTTTAATATGACTAAAAAAATTGTTTTATATGGCGGTCAATTTAATCCGATTCATACGGCCCATATGTTAGTTGCTAATGAAGTATTCTCACAAATAAAGCCTGATAAATTTTACTTTTTGCCAAGTTATATGGCACCTTTAAAAACACATGAAGATTATTTAGATGCTAAATTTAGAATTAAAATGATTGAAATGGTTATAGAAGAGCTAGGATTTGGAGATATTTGTTATTCTGAATTAGAAAGAAAAGGTCAGAGTTATACGTATGAAACATTAAAAAGCTTAGTTTCTGATAATCCCAATGCTGACTTTTATTTTGTTATTGGTACTGATCAGTATAAACAACTAGATAAATGGTATGAAATTGATAAGTTAAAGCAATTGATAACATTCATTATCGTAAACAGAGATACAGATTTCCAAGAAGTGGAAAACGGTATGATTTCGATTAATATACCGCGTATGGATATTAGCTCTTCTATGATTAGAGAGAGAATTAAAAACCACGAAACAATCAACATCTTGGTCCCTCATAATGTTAATAACTATATTAGAGAGGAAGGATTCTATGAAGATTAAAAAAGCTGTTGAACTTGTTAAAGATAAATTGCCTGAAAAACGATTTAAACATTCATTAAGAGTTGCTGAAACTGCAGTTAAACTCGCTAAAATCTACGATGGCGATGAAAAGAAAGCTGAATTAGCTGGAGTGTTACATGACTATTGTAAATATGATGAATTAAGCACTATGTATCAAATTGTTCGACAATATGACTTAGATAGTGAATTATTAAGTTATGGAGGAGAAATTCTTCATGGGCCAGTATGTGCTGCTATAATGGAAGCTGATTTTAATGTTAAAGATGAAGAAGTATTATTAGCCATTAAAAATCATACTACTGGTCGCAAAGAAATGACTAAAACTGAGAAATTAGTGTTTATTGCTGATTATATTGAACCTGGCAGAAAAACTCCAGGAGTTGAAGAAATCAGAGATATGGCATACAATCAAGATAGTTTAGATAAAACAATTTATGAAATATCTAAGCGTACAGTATTGTTTCTAATCAATAAAGATATAACAGTTTTTGGTGCGACAATTTCATGTTTAAACTATTATAATTATAGTGATCAAAGAATAAAGGATGATTAAATGAATTCAGAAGAATTATTAAATATTGCTGTCAATGCGACAGAAAATAAAAAAGCAGAAGATATTGTTTCTCTTAATATGCAAGGTATTAGTGATATGACTGATTATTTTGTAGTTTGTCATGGTAATAATGAACGACAAGTACAATCAATAGCTCGGGCCGTGAAAGAAGCCGTACATGAAAACGATATAGATGTTAAACGTATGGAAGGTTATCAAGGGGCAAGATGGGTGCTTATTGACTTAGCTGATGTTGTGGTTCATATATTCCATAAAGACGAACGAAACTATTACAATATTGAGAAACTATATCAAGATGCGCCAATAGAAACATATGGTGAGGCCGTGTATTAAGATGTCTCAGTATGTCGAAATGAGTGCAGTATACGACCAATTAGCTCAAGATCAACCTTATGATAAATGGTACGATATAGTTGAATATTATACACGACCATTTAATAAAGATCTAAAGCTACTTGATATTGGTTGTGGCACTGGAAGCTTAACTTCAAAACTTACATCTATTGGTTCGGTTACAGGCATAGATTTGAGCGTTGATATGCTATCTATTGCTATAAGTAAATCTAACCAAGTTACTTGGTTAGAAGGCGATATGACCGATTTTTCATTAAATGCTAAATTTGATGTTATTACAATATTTTGTGATTCACTGAATTATTTACCAGATATTGAAGATGTTCAACAAACGTTTCAATGTGTAATGCAACATCTAGATGACTCTGGCATATTTATATTTGATGTTCATACCGTTTTTAAAATGAATACGTTATTTAATAATCAATGTTATATTGATGAGAATGAACAAGTGTTCTTAGCATGGGAAGCTATTGCTGGTGAAGAACCATATAGTGTATTCCATGATATGAACTTTTTTATAAAAAATAGTGATGGTAATTATCATAGATTTATTGAGTCTCATTACCAAAGGACGTTTGAACAAGATACTTATATTCAATTATTAAAGCAAGTTGGTTTCTCTAATATTGAAACATTCGTAGATTTTAACAAAGATAACCATGATAATAAAGGTGAGCGATTATTTTTTGTAGCTCGTAAATAAAATTAAAGTAAACTCATCTTCTTATACGTTTATATGTATAAGGAGATGAGTTTTTTGTTTAAAAGTAAACACGAAATGATAATGTTTTTAAAGAAATGGCAACTATATATAATTGCAAGTATTATAGTGATTAGCATAATTTTTTATATCACTCTACATAATAGTGTGTCCCAAAGAGATGAATATGATAGTAATACTATCAAATATAGTCAAAACAAACGCATGAAAGATGAATATTCAGCAGATAACCAGCCCAATGCTATTGATCATAAGAAAGGAACATCAAGCGATGATAATAAAACCGATCAACAAGACAACCAAACTATATATGTTGACTTAAAAGGAGCAGTAAAAAAAACTGGTGTTTATAAAATGAACTCTGCTAGTAGAATCAATGATTTAATAACTAAGGCGAAATTATTAAAAGATGCTGACATTTCGCAAATTAATTTATCGGAGAAGCTTGTAGACCAAAAGATGATTTATATTCCTCATAAAAATGAAAATAATTCTAAATCCGAATCAGTTTTTAATCCTACGAATAGTGGTGTTACTAAATCAAGTAACCCAAATCAGTCTTCTACTAATAATAAAGTCAATTTAAATACAAGTAGTGAGAGTGAATTACTCAATGTACCAGTTATAGGGCCTACAAAAGTTAAAGAAATAATAAGCTATAGAGAAAAAACGGGAACCTTTCAAAATGTAGAGGATTTAAAAAAGATAAAAGGAATAGGTGAAAAAACATTTGAAAAAATTAAAGAATATTTTACTGTATGAATAAAATAATATTGGATTGAATTGAAACTTAAACTATAATAATTAATATATTTTTAAAAGGAGCTGTTTAAATGGAACGAATTAAATGGGACGAGTATTTTATGGCTCAAAGTCATTTATTAGCATTACGTTCAACATGTGAAAGACTCTCTGTTGGAGCTACAATAGTAAAAGATAACAGAATAATAGCTGGAGGATATAATGGTTCAGTAGCGGGGGAAGTTCATTGTATAGACGAAGGTTGCTTAATTGAAGATGGGCACTGTATTAGAACTATTCATGCAGAAATGAACGCTTTATTACAATGTGCTAAACAAGGAGTATCTACTGAAGGGGCAACAATTTATGTTACACATTTCCCTTGTTTAAACTGTACTAAATCAATCATTCAAGCTGGTATCACTCGAATTTATTATGCTCAAGACTATCATAATCATGACTATGCGCTTAAGTTATTAAACCAGTCAGGCATTGAATATAAAAAAATAGCTTTTTCTCCTAGTAAAGTAGCTCAATACTTAACAGAATAATTTATGATTTACATCGCATTAAGTTTTTTAACAGGTATATTATGGTTACACTTAAAATTATTTTCATTATTTGTAGCTACAATCTTATGTATAATAATAACGCAAAAACGATTTCACATAGAATTTATTATTATTTTAAGCTTATTCTTTATTATAGGTTTCCTAGCAATTCAACATAATGAACCAATTAAATAATAGATTAATTACGCAGGCAACGAATAATCATAGTATTAATTCAGAAGTGAAATTTGGTAATAATTTTAAGATAGCTCATCATCTTATCAAAGGGGATTTTTATTATAATAATGTAGATTATTTATTTACATTTAAATATAAAAATACGCAGTCACTCAATTTAGAATATAAAGCGTGTCAAATTAAAGGGGATATTACCAATATTTTTAATGGTAGAGCTTATGTTTTCGTGAAAAATGTGGACTACAATTCATGTCATAATATTAATAATACCACTTTTATTAATCGTCATTTGAATTTTATTTATAACAAACTTTATAAATCTACTTTACGTGAACCGGAAAAAATTATAGCTTTAATCTTTGGTGATACTAGTGCAATAAACTCAAACTATATTGAAGAAGTCAAAGATGTCGGAATCTATCATTTATTAGCAGTCAGTGGTTCACATATAGCTACCATTTCCTTTATTGTATATCAAAGCTTAGTAAGATTTAATTTACCTAAGTTTATTATTAATACTATAATTATTTTACTATTAATACTATTTGCTTTTTATACTGATTTTGCACCAAGCGCTTTAAGAGCTATTATTGGAACTATTATATTCATTGTACTTCCTCGAAAATACAAAATAACTTCCATAGATATATTAGGATTAGTATTTATTTTGTTAACGATGTGTTATCCAAATATTATATATGATGTAGGATTTCAGTTCTCTTTTCTAATTTCCTTATTTATACTTTTGTCTTTACCACTCTGTAGCAGTTTACCTTTTAAAAATTTTCTATTGCTTTCACTTATCGCTCAACTTTCCTCATTTATTATTAGTATTTATCATTTTAACCAGTTACAATGGCTAGGTTTATTTTCTAATATAATATTCGTACCTTTATATAGCTTTGTTATATTTCCATTAGCTATATGTAATTT
>NZ_PPRG01000055.1 GCF_002902625.1 Staphylococcus devriesei | reverse complement strand
CAATTTAGCAGGAAAAATTGTAAGTTAAGAAATAATCAAAAAATAAAATGAAACATATGATTTAATAAACTTATATCACATAGATGTGATAAAAAATTAATAATCTTAGTCTTTAAAATTATTGTTTTTTGTTTTTGGTAAGGGTATTATCTGATTTTGTTTGTAGTTGCAAAATCATGTTAACCTTTGCTTGTAGTTGGAAGGAGTGTTAATAAACTTTAGTTAATGCTTCGTTATCGATAATGTTTTAATGCGCACTATCGATTTTGTAAATTTCATTGTAAGTATTCATTTAACTTTGTTTTCTTCGTGTAGTAGATTACATTCATTAATAAGCCCTCCCAACTTATTAATGAACAAGTGTAAACGTTCGCTGAAGTTTTAAACTCAGTAGAAGATAATTAACTTAGCTATTATTAGGTATAGAAGTTAGTTATTTTCATAGTGTGAGCTATCGTAAATTTAAATATTTACTGAAATGAACAATTTTCATAATTAATAACATCCCCAAAAGTTATAAATTAACTGTAAAAACATTCCCTTAATAACAAGTTGAAGTCGTGAGTCCCTCCCAAACTCACGACTTTTTAATTGGACTGCTTCTTATTTATACATCTCTAATTTTAAATTTTCAAAGACTGGAATAGTCTCTCTTTGAGTAGCTACTTCACTTAAGTCAAATTCTACATAAATACTATCTTCTTCATGTCCTAGTTCAGCTAAAATTTCTCCGTTAGGATTAATAACCATTGAATGGCCAGCATAATCAGTATGTCCATCATTACCTGTACCATTACACGCCACAATAAACATATCATTTTCAATAGCTCTAGCTTGTAGCAATGTTCTCCAATGATCTAAACGCACAGTAGGCCATTGTGCTACATAAAATCCAATTTGTGCGCCTTTCCTAGCAGGGTATCTTAATAATTCTGGAAAACGTAGGTCATAACAAATAATTTGTGTTACTGAAACGCCTGAAGATAATGTGAAAGCTTCCGGCACTGCTTTGCCATCTTTTAAATATTTAGGTTCATTTAACATAGGCACAAGATGAACTTTGTCGTATTTACTAATTCGATGGCCTTCACTTGATACAGTAAAGGCAGTATTATAAATTTTACCGTTTCGACTATTTGATACTGAACCAGCTACAATATCAACGTTGTGCTTTTGCGCTAAACCTTGAATAAAAGGGAAACTACGGCTCAACTCTTTATCTGCTTTATCAATTAGTTGATTTAATGCATAACCGTTATTCCACATTTCTGGCAAAACCACAACTTCAGTTTCAGGCTTTAATTCTTCATCGAACCAGTTCTTTATTTTTTGTTCGTTTTTTTCTACATCACCATATTCTACACAAAATTGAAACACTTGAATCTTCATCATTATCGCCCCTCATCGCTAGATTAATTCTAATTTACTAAAGGAAACCTTGAAAATCAAAAATTGAGATAGTTTTTAATATAGTAAAACAGTCCAGGACAAAGACATGTCCTAGACTGTTATTAGAGAAGAAACGATTATTTTCTAATAATAATGCGATCTTCAGTAGGTTGAATTTCTTTTTCGCCAGCTTGTTCACGTATATCACCAAAC
Source organism: Staphylococcus devriesei (assembly GCF_002902625.1). GTDB lineage: Bacteria > Bacillota > Bacilli > Staphylococcales > Staphylococcaceae > Staphylococcus > Staphylococcus devriesei. Next base: position 14,046 of record NZ_PPRG01000055.1, on the reverse strand, counting down.
GGCATTTGAGCGATTAATTTCCATGAAGATGGAATATCAAATTCTCTTGCAGTAACTTCGTCAACTAGTGGATTATAATGTTGTAATGAAGCGCCAATGCCTTTTGAACTTAATGCTGTCCATATTGCGAATTGGTGCATTGCATTAGCTTGAACTGACCATGATTCAAAATAATCAGCATAGTTTGGAATTTTTTCTTCCAATGATTGAATAACGTCTTTATCTTCGAAGTAAAGAATTGTACCGTAAGAATGTTTGAAGCCATCAATACGTTGTTCTGTAGGCGCAAAGTCACGATCTGTTCCCATTTTATTTTTTAGTGCAACTTTAGTGTTATCCCAGAATTTATTATGTTGCTCGTTTAATAGTAAAACGATTCGTGTTGATTGTGAGTTAAATGCTGAAGGTGTGAATTTTACCACTTGCTCAATAATATCCTCTAGTTCTTTATCATTAATAGAAATTGTAGTTTCAGTATTATAAATTGTACGTCTGTTTTCTACTTCTTTTAAAAATGATTTTGTATTTTCTTTGTTAAATAAACCCATAATATCTATCTCCTTTGTTTTGAAATATATTTTAAGTATAAATATTATACTGGGATAAGTAAAATATTATATAACAAAAAATGTCAAAAATATTAATATTCTTTTTCATTTAGTGTATATGAATGCATTCTTTAATTTAATTCTTTATACTAGAAGTGATATGAGACATGAGGAGGTGAGGATTGATGAAAAAGAAAATAGCGCATACTAGTATTGCTTTAGCGATTGGGACAACTTTGATTAGTCACCAAGGTTATGCAGAAGAATCTACTAACAAGGCAAACGCACATGTTAAAGATCAAGAAGCTAATCAAAGTAATCAATCTGATACTTCTAAAGCATCTAATGATGATTCAACAAATGAATTTGAAAATACTCAAAAATCTAATGAGCCAAGTAATTCTATCGATAGTGAGAGTCAATCATCTCCAGACAATTCCTCTCAACAAGAAAGCGATATAAAGAAAAATGATGAGCCTAGCTCTCAACAAGCAGGCGCGATTAATCAAAAAGAAGATAGTACTCAAGACAATAATTCAGACCCAGCTACTGATGTAGGCAAAGATGGGGAGCCTCAAGGAAATAATGATAACAGTAGTTCAGAAGCCAATACCTCTAGTAAAGAAGAACCAAGCGAAGAAGAACCAAGCAAGGAAGAGCCAAGTAAAGAGGAACCAAGCAAAGAAGAACCAAGTAAAGAAGAGCCAAGCAAGGAAGAGCCAAGTAAAGAAGGCGACCATTCAAATTCGAATGATTCTCATCAACCGCCTAAGCATGATGGTAATTCATCAGGTCAGAATGATGGTTCACATACGTCAAATGGGAATACTAAGCATCCTTCTGATAATCAACACGGTTCTCATACTTCAAATAATAATAGTAATTCAAATACGGACAATGGTTCTCAAGAAAATAATTCAAACGACAATCATTCACAAACATCTGGCGTTAAGCAATCACATGAGAATGTTCAAAATGGCTACAACGAACAACATAATAATGTGACTGACTCAATTATTCATCATGTTTATCCTCATTATCAAAATGACAGTCAACATAATGCTAATCAACACAATGACAAGAATGATTTTTCAATGAATGGCTCAAATCACCATGAATGGCATTATGGGGATGATTTATCTAATGAATATTCACATGCTAACAATAATAATAGATATAGAAATGATAATTCTACTGCTACATTATTAAATAGATTTCAAAATTTAGCTACCGGTTCATATAAGTATATTCCATTTATTATTAATCAAATTAATCGTTTAGGTAATAATGAGGAATATGTAACTGATCAAGATTTCTATAGACTATTTCGAAAGCAATCTTTTAACAACGAATATTTAAATTCGCTACAAAAAAGTTCTAACTATTTTAGATTTGAGTACTTTAATCCTTTAAATGCTAAGAACTATTATAAAAATTTAGATGAACAAGTGTTAGCTCTTATTACTGGTGAAATAGGTTCTATGCCGGACTTAAAAAAACCGAGCGATAAAAAATCTGATGAAGAAGCGGATATTCATAGTCATGATCAAGATAAAATTATTGATTCAAAAGAGGACGATGAAGAGGCTGCAAATAATAGCAACGATAAATATAAAAATATAAATATTGCATTGATTATTTCTATTATAATTATATTTGTTGGTGTCACAGGAACTTATCTTTACAAACGTTTCAAAAAATCAACATAGTAAATAACGCATCTTAATCTGCTGTTAAAGGATAGGGCAGATAAGATGCGTTTTTGTGTGGCCTAAAATAGAAGATGAAAAATAAAATTAGTTTGTTCTTGTAAATTTTTTAATGTATCTCCAAAGAAATACTGCATAATAACTACAAGGCTATTTTGGAACATATGTATTAGGATAGGTACTGTGATACGTTTTGTTAATACATATGCTAGTGAGAATAACATTCCCATTCCAAAGTAGATAAGGATAAATTTCATATCATCATGTGCGAGTGCGAAGAGTAGTGAACTTATAATAGAAGCTATTAAGAAAGCGACTATTCTATTACCTTTAATTTTATTATAAATTTCCCCAAATAAAATTTTTCTGAATACATATTCTTCAAGTATTGGACCTACACACGAAATGAGAAGTATAAAAATAGGTAATTGTCTTGCGATAGCCATGATTTTTTGGGTATTTGGACTTTGTTGTGGTTGACCGAAGATCCACATGTTAATAACGCCGGCCATAACCTGATAGACCATTACTATCACAAAGCCCAGTAACGCCCAAGGTATAATATAGCGTTTAGGTTCTTTAAATCCCTTTTCAAGAGAAGTTGGATTCTTAATAATTAAATTTAGCCAAATGATTAAAATTGCCGCAATGATAAATAGAATGACTTGTGTATATACATTAGCTCTGGCTAACGCCATTCCTGATAAATCGCTAAAAAGCGGGGTTTGTTGTAACATTAGGGGTAAAACTTGTGCTAATGCGTAAATAACTAATGTTAAACTTGCTACCCAAATACGTGCCATGTGTAACCTCCAAATTAGAATTTTAACTTCAATTAGTTTATCGTAAATCCAAATATTATACAAAATATAATAGAATCATATCGCTTGAAATATTGACCAACTTTGATTAATATAAATGATAGATTAGCACTTGTGATATTTAAGTGCTAAAAATGACCTGTTAAGGAGGAACAATCATGCTTAAACCATTAGGAAATCGTGTGATTATCGAAAGAAAAGAACAAGAACAAACAACTAAAAGTGGAATCGTATTAACTGATAGCGCAAAAGAAAAGTCAAATGAAGGTGTAGTCGTAGCTGTAGGCTCAGGACGCCTTTTAGATAATGGTGAAAAAGTTGCTCCAGAGGTTAAAGAAGGCGACACAGTTGTATTCCAAGAATATGCTGGTACTGAAGTAAAACGTGGCGATGAAACACATTTAATTCTAAACGCAGATGATTTACTAGCAATCATTGAAAAATAAAATATAAAACGTTATTAAAAAAATTTTAAGCTTTAATGGAGGTAAAATGAATGGCTAAAGATCTTAAATTTTCAGAAGATGCGCGTCAAGCAATGTTACGCGGGGTAGATAAATTAGCGAATGCTGTGAAAGTAACAATTGGGCCTAAAGGACGTAATGTTGTTTTAGATAAAGAATATGTAGCACCTTTAATTACTAACGATGGTGTTACAATTGCTAAAGAAATTGAATTAGAAGATCCGTATGAAAATATGGGTGCAAAATTAGTTCAAGAAGTAGCTAATAAAACGAATGAAATCGCCGGTGACGGTACCACTACTGCTACTGTATTAGCTCAAGCTATGATTCAAGAAGGCCTTAAAAACGTAACGAGTGGTGCGAATCCTGTAGGTTTACGTCAAGGTATCGACAAAGCTGTAAGAGTAGCTGTTGAAGCTTTAAATGATATTTCTCAAAAAGTTGAAAATAAAAACGAAATTGCCCAAGTAGGTGCTATTTCTGCAGCAGACGAAGAAATCGGTAAATACATTTCAGAAGCGATGGATAAAGTTGGTAATGACGGTGTTATTACTATTGAAGAATCTAATGGTTTAGACACTGAATTAGAAGTTGTAGAAGGTATGCAATTTGATAGAGGTTACCAATCACCATACATGGTAACTGATTCAGATAAAATGATTGCTGAATTAGAAAGACCTTATATCTTAGTGACTGACAAGAAAATTTCTTCATTCCAAGATATCTTACCTTTATTAGAACAAGTTGTTCAATCTAGTCGTCCAATCTTAATTGTGGCAGATGAAGTTGAAGGCGATGCGTTAACTAATATCGTCTTAAACCGTATGCGTGGCACATTTACAGCAGTTGCAGTTAAAGCTCCTGGCTTTGGTGACCGCCGTAAAGCAATGTTAGAAGATTTAGCTATCTTAACAGGTGCAACTGTAATCACGAACGACTTAGGATTAGAATTAAAAGATGCATCTCTTGATATGCTTGGTAGTGCAAATAAAGTTGAAGTTACTAAAGACAACACTACTGTTGTTGATGGTGACGGCGATGATAACAGTATCGATGCTCGTGTAAGCCAAATCAAATCTCAAATTGAAGAAACTGATTCAGACTTCGATAGAGAAAAATTACAAGAACGTTTAGCTAAATTAGCTGGAGGTGTAGCGGTAATTAAAGTAGGTGCTGCCTCAGAAACAGAATTAAAAGAACGTAAATTACGTATTGAAGATGCATTAAACTCAACACGTGCTGCAGTAGAAGAAGGTATTGTAGCAGGTGGTGGTACAGCACTTGTAAATATCTATAATAAAGTGAGTGAAATCGATGCAGAGGGCGATGTTGCTACTGGCGTAAATATCGTGCTTAAAGCGTTATCTGCACCAGTTCGCCAAATTGCTGAAAATGCTGGACTTGAAGGTTCAGTTATTGTTGAAAGACTTAAAAATGCAGATGCAGGTGTAGGTTTCAACGCAGCAACAAATGAATGGGTTAATATGCTTGAAGAAGGTATTGTAGACCCTACTAAAGTAACACGTTCAGCATTACAACATGCGGCAAGTGTAGCAGCAATGTTCTTAACAACTGAAGCAGTAGTTGCTAATATCCCAGAACCTGATAATAATGACAATCCAGGTATGGGCGGCATGCCAGGCATGATGTAAAATAGCTTGTAAACATTGATATGAAAGTGTTTTAAGGTTATGTATGACATAATAATGACATAAAAATCCAAAAAAATAAAAATGCCTCCTAATTCAGATGAACTAAAAGGACATTTAAAATAATTCTTTTGAGACGTTTTCCATGAGTTGACTAAACTTTTGGGAAGCGTCTTTTTTGTATGAGTTGGTAATCTTTGCGTAGATGTTCATTGTGGTATTAATATCTTTGTGGCGTAGTCTTTCTTGTATCTCCTTAATATGTACACCTGCCTCAATAAGTAGGGCGCAATGTGTATGACGGAATGAATGCGTGCTTATTTGTTTATTGGTTATATCAGTCTTTTTAAGTATAGCTTTTATCCATAATTGCAGCTTTTTAATCACAAGTGGATAACCATTCACATCAGTAAACACAAAATTATTATCTACATATAATTCATTTTTCCAAGTGTCCTGGACATTTACCTTATAATCTTTAAGTAATTGCATCACATGGGGATCTACTGAAATTTTACCGATTGAGCTTTCAGTTTTCGGTGTCAGTATCTGATAATGCTTTTTATTATTATTTGGATTGTAATAAGTCTTGGTAATACTAATCGTGTTGTTCTCAAAGTCTATATCAGACCATTTTAATGCTAATAATTCGCCTACTCGCATGCCAGTATATGCTAATGTGGTAAATATTTCAAAGCTATTTTGTGGTGAATGGTGATACTTAGCAACCTCCAGGAATTGAAATAATTCATCTTTTTCAAGAAACTTTTTGTGTATCTCAATATCTTCTAATTCTTCCACACTTACTTTCTTTTTAGGTCGTTTAATACCCTCACTAGGCATAGCTTTTATTAGTCTCATATCATAAGCATACTTAAATATCATATTTGTAGATGCCACAATACTATCAACATAATTCTTGCTATAGTGTGCGCTCATATCGTCCACAAAGTGCTGATAATCATGTTTCTTGATAGTTTGTATTGGTTTAGTATTAAAGCGCTCTATGGCGTGCTGAATGGCTTTCTCACGTGCTCTGACACTACTTACTTTTACATCGTTAGCATACTGTTTAATCCAATCGTCAGCTACCTGTTTGAATGTGCTGGAAGATGGGGCGATATAGTCACCATTTCTTAATTGACGTTCAATCATTTCAGCTTGGTGTTTAGCGTCTGATTTACGTTTAAATCCAGTCTTAGATATGTATTCATATTTTCCCGTCTCTGCATTTTTTCCTAGAGATATACGATAACGCCAGTTGTTTTTAGCGATTTGATCGTAACTTGCCATAGTTGTCATTCTCCTTGAAGCATATTAATCTCATTTTCTATTTCTTGAGATTCTTTTAATATTTCGCCTACATCATTTTTGTTGTCGTTTAGTTTCTCGACAATATTTTTTTGAATACCAGATTTTTGTCTAAAATAATTATCAATCAACATCTTAATGTTATTTTTATCCTCATCTGTTAGCATTATGTGCCTATAAAATTTTTCGTTGTTTATATCGAATAAGTGAAATAAAAGGTCGTTTATTCTAAGGTTATAAAAATCAGTTTCAATTTCTTCATTTACATTTAAATGGTTGAACTCAAAAGGTAGTGTAGTTTTATCTAAGTGCTCTATGAATTTTTGTTTTGTTACATTGGTTATTTTATTTAGTTGTATTTCTCCGTTTGTAATATCGCTTAATTCATCTATATATTGATTGTATTCTTCATAATTGCTTTTTATAAACATTAGGTAACTTTGAACGAATTTTTTATTTGGTAAAGATTTCTGACCGTTTTCAATACCACTAATGTGACTTTGAGAGTATCCTATATTTTTTCCTAATTTCTGTGCGGTAATACGTTTCTCTTTTCTTTTTTCCTTTAAAAAATTTCCGATTTTTTTATCTAAATCTTTAACCATAATAATCACCTCACTAATATGGTAACATTTCGGAGATAATAGAGATATGAAAATTATCCTTGATTTTCTAAAAATAGGGAGCTATAATGAATTTAGAGATAAAAGAGATAAAAAACATATCTCTAATTTATAGAAAAGAGGTGGACTTATGTTTTTAACTGTTAAAGAAACAGCTGATTTTTTAAGAGTAAGCGAAAAACAAACTTACAAATTAATCAGTAATAACAAAATTCCATATATAAAGTTAGGTGGAAAAATACTGGTTGATAAAAATTCTCTAATCGATCACTTGCATAAAATCGAAGTAAAGGAGGCTTAACCAATGATTAAACAACTATTCAATAATAAAGAAATTCGTTTTATTGAAAAAGATGGCGAATATTGGGCAGTAGCTGGAGACGTAGCGAAGGTATTAGGGTACCGAGATGCACCAAGTATGACACGTAATATTGATAAAGAAGATATTACTACACACATTATGCGTAGTAATAAGAAAGGTAATCCAAATATAACTATTATTTCTGAATATGGTATATATGAAGCAATTTGGAATAGTAGACGTGACGAGGCTATTGCGTTCAAAAAGTGGATTAAACAAGTCATTAAAGAATTACGACAAGCTACTGGACTTGAACAATATGAAGTCTTTCGCATGTTAGATGAGGAAAAGCAAAAAGAAGCTATGGCTATTATTCAAAGAGCGTACAAATCAGATAAACCAATTAATTACATTAAAGCCAACACAATCGCAAATAAAGCTACATCAACGGCTTTTGGATATAAAAAGATGATTGGTAAAGAATCTATGACGCCAGAAATGTTAAGGGTTCGTCAAATAATTCTTGATGATGTGGTAAAGCTCACAGAGTCAAAGAATCAATTTAACCTTGATATTAAAGTTAGTAAAACAATTTATGACAAATATGGGGTGGGTTAAATGTTTAACATTAATATTGATGAAGAAGAAGCACGTGCTTTATTAGAGAAAGCTATTAATGAACGTGTAGATGAACTAGCAAGAGAAAAGTTCTTTATGACCTATAAAGAATTAGCTGAATACCTAAATTTAAGTAAACCAACAATTGAGGAGTTACTTATTAATAACGGGCTTAAGTACTATATGGTAGGCTCGACATATCGTTTCAAGAAATCTGATGTTGATGAATTTATGGAGAAAATCACATCTCATATGGATATACACAACAATGATTTAAAACAGATTAATATCAAAAAGTTGCTGGAGGTTCAAAATGCTTAAATTCACATTACAACTATTATTAATCAGTTTAATTACTGTATTAGCTAGTGCATTTTTAGCGTTTCATGTAGGCCTAGCTATTTATTTATTAGGCAGCACAATTGCATTATTAAATTATGAAAAAGTGGAGGAATTGAAAAATGAAAATTAAACAAAAATATCAATTATCAAAAGTGGTGCAAGTATTAGAGAAAGTATTATATGAAAAAGATAAAGACGTATTTTTATCAGCGAAAGATAGATTTCATTCTAATACAGATTATCGCTATGACGATACAGCATTTTATGAACATATTTTAAAACTAATTCATAAAGAGTTATTTAATATTCTTGCTGAATTAGATTTTGAAGATGAGGCGTTTTCTATTCTTGACGAAGTAACAATGACATTAAGTGATGTTATGAATGAAGATAAAGAAATTTACTACTATTCCGTTACAGATAACACGGGTGAACATGAACATACAACAGATAGAGAAGGACATGTGATTGGCATTTTAGAGTGGGCATTAGATTATATTGTAGGAAATATTGAAGTGGAGGACGTAGAATAATGAATTTTGAAATTAGTAATTTATTTAGTGAATTGGAAGCATTGAAGGACAGCTTTCAAGATTTAAAAGATAGTCACGGTTGGCATTTTGATGAACATTATCCTTATGAAAAAAGTCATGTATTAAATAAAGATGAGTTAATCAGAGAAGGGTTTTCTTATCATGAAAGACGTATTCATGACGATCAGATGGTTGATCTACTATGTCTTTATTTACAACAGTTTGATGATATTCTTAAAAAGTTTCATGAAATAGAAAAAGCGTCATCTGATATGAATAGTTTGGCGACTAAATCAGATAACGCTGAGTAAGTGCAATTTGCAAATCAAAAGCACAGGAATAATATACCATTTCTGTGCTTATTCTTAAAACACAAAAATGAAAGGCTGATTAAATGAACGAAGTTTCTTTATATAATAAACATCATGAATTTCACTCTAAGTTAGATTACGTTGAAACGCCTAATTTATCTCGTATCAAAGAGATTAGTAAACGAATTTACTTCGCCATAATTTCCACAGATAAACAAATTTTTAACAATAAAGGAAATGCTTTCCATAAAATGAAAGATGATTTTGCTGGCGATTATATAAGTAATCTTACTTTAGATTATACCATAAAACCTAAAGAAGTTGGGGCTGTCTATGGAACAATTTCGGTCAAAACGACAATGGAAAATGGTGAAGAAGATAAGCAAGCACATTTTAAGTCTAGTCCATTTAATAACTATGCAAAGTTTATTATTGATTTAATCTCTGAAAAGGTTATTTATTCAAATGAATTAGATAGCTTTATTAAGTTAAAAAGTAATGAGTACGAAATTATAGACAATACTAACTTTACTTTGGAATATCCAGTAGATAATAAACATCAAATAAATGACTTTTTAAATGTAATGCTAGAAGTTTATCGTAATCATTTAGATACAAATTATCAATATAATATCTACCCTTACGCTATTGCAGGTAATGATTGGATATATAATTGTAGAGAATTAGAATTTGTAGATGAAAAAATTACTAGTAACGATTACTATATCATCAAATACGATGTAGATAAGAAGGATATAAACACTAACCTAGCACAACAATTCTTTGACTTAGTAAGTGACAATGAACGCAGTAAGAACAATTTAATGTTAGTACATGCTTATACTATGTATCGAAAAATGAAACTTATTCAAGCTGAAAAATGGTTTTTAATCAAAGATTTTGGGCGATCTGGAAAAGGTTTATTTATGGAAACCTTTGAGGAATTGCTAAAAGTAAATAAAGTGAATTTCGATAGTTTATTATCATCTGGCTTTGAGGCTGCAAATGAATGGCTCAATTTTTATGGCGTGGATATTGCACATGCTAATGAAACAGGTGAAATTAATAAAAGCATGATGAGAATATTACGCAAAATAGCTACTGGTGAAAATATTTCAGGTCGTGGCATACAACGAAATAACGTTAAATTTAAAAATAATGCAGTATTAATTTTAGATACTAATGAAAATGTTGATACAGGGGAAATTACAGCTAATAGAACACGTACAGTTAAGATTGCATTTAAGGATAGACCAAAGAATGAAACTGATGAAGAACGTTATAAAGTATTTAAACCATTTTGGCACTTTGTTAAGCCTAACGGGAAAAACTCAGTCAATGCGTCAGTATCATTTTTAATATTAAGTTTTGAGTATCTTAAACAAATAGGCAGAGAATTTAAGTTCAATAACGTAACACTTAAAAACTATTACACCGAAGATGAATTAACCGACACACAAATTCTAATACTAGAAACATTATCTAGGCAGGATTTTATTTTTTCAGGTGATGAAATCTTACAAAAAACTATTGAAGAAGATTATAAAAATCTACGATATAAAAAAGCTAAAGAAGATATGAAAAAAATAGGTGTAGCTATCAATAAGCAGAAATGGATAGAGGGACAAAATACTAAAGTTCATGTTGTAGAAAATAAAGAATTGTTCGAAATGGCATTAGATTTAATTGAAACTTAAGTTAGTTTAACTCTTACTAACCTTTACACTAACTTTGAAATTACTTTAATAACAGGCACTAACCTTTATAACTTAAATATTCTTTAGCATATTTTATAGATAAATAAATAGATGTATGTATAGGGAAAAGAATGAGTTAAAAGGGTTAGTATTCTATTGGAGGGTATTCTCATGAAATTGTACAATGCTGCAAAGTATCTTCTTAGTAAAGATGTGCAAGTTGTACCATTAAACGATAATAAAAAGCCAACAGTATCATTTAAGAATGTAACTATTGATGATGATTTTATAGATAATAACTTTTTAGCATATTCGAATACAAATGTATTAGGTGTCCTTACTCGTGGTTTATGGTGTATCGACATAGATATTAATCACGTAAATGGTGAAAGTGGCTTTGATAGTTTGAAAGACATACCTTACTATGATGAGTTTCTTACTAATGCACAAAATACGCTAGTGCAAACAACAGCAAGTGGGGGAAAGCATGTAATATTTAAAAAACGTGAGGGCATTGAATACGCTCAGAAAATAGGATATTTACCATCAGTAGACATTAAAGCACATGGTAATAACTATTTTGTACTAGCTGGAAGTAAAACAGCTAAAGGGCTATACACAAGTAATAAAAAACCAGTAATCGCTTATGATGGTGAATTTGAAGATCGTATATTTTCAAAGCGTGGAAATTATCTACAACAGACTATGGAAAAGTTCTCAGTAAAAAGTGTGTTACCTAACCACAATTTCAATCATTTACAACATACTGGCAAAGGTGGACTAGGTAAAGAGGCATACAATCGTGTAATCAATGGTGAAAGCATAGAACGTAATAACGATGTATATAAGGCTATTAGTTACGCATTACAATGTAACGTGGATATAGAGCCTTTAAAAGTAATTATTGGTGATGTTAAAGCAAATGGCGATGAATTTACTTTAGAAGAGTGGGAGGCCTCATATAATAGTGCAAGAAACTCATTACGAATTTAATATAGATGACGAATTAAGAAAACTAGGTTTATTAGTTGGAATATCCGAAAAAATGTACTACTGCTCAATTAGTCGAATATCAACATTGTATCTTGAAAACTTTGGGACAAAATGGGTAGCTTGGCGTGAAACTTACGATTTACAGAATAATAAAAGAGTATCGTATAGAACAATAGCAGATGGCAGTTTTGAATTAGTAGTTGCAAGAGCGAAAAACTATTTAAATTACATTAAAAGAAAGCAGGGAATAAAATGAACGTTGAAATTATAGCAAATGAGTTTGAAACAAGAGCAGGGACACTATTAAGGGCTTTCAGTGGTTTAAGCGAGAGTAGTTACAAAGCACCTTATGCATTTAAGATTTATAATGATCCATTTAATACTGTGTATCTAATAAGCAAAGGTAAGATGTATGCTCATGTATTGCTAAAAGATTGTGAAGTGAGAAAATCTTTTGAAATCGCCTCAGAAAAGCATACTGAGAAGCTCATAGAAAGCATTGAGGGGCATTATACTGGTTATGATTTACTAGATGGCACACATGACACTATAAGCGATATGATGGCTAGTTTTATGTTTGATAATGATTATTTCATGTATGGACTGGAAACTTTTGCAGAAAGTAACAATAGCGATATGTTCGATTATATGAGTAGAGATTTCAATATAGATGAACTTGAAGGCGTTCAATCTAGTAATGCAGATGTTATAGGTAATATGGAGACATTGTATCAGTTAGCTACTGGAATTAATGAACCAGCACCAGAATTAGTAGAGGGCTTGAAAATCATTACTGAGTTTATCCAGAATGAGAAGGCTAATGAAGATGATAGTAAGGCATTGATTAAGCGACTGAATGAACTGAAACAGTCTTATTATGATGGTGTGAAAGCGTAAAGTTATAGGTCATGCACTAAATAGGTGCATGGCTTTTTTATGCTAAATAATGCTAATTTTTCAGAGAGTATAAATCACCTTTGATATTAGTCATACCAATATATTTAAGAGTTTTTAAAGAGATAATAATCTGCAGAACGCAATTTTGCGTTTTGTTCCAAAAATATTAAATAATAAGCAGGGTCCAAATTTGGACTTTGTCAAAACCTCAAGTTTTCCGTAGGTAGTAAAAAATGGTGTGATAAGGGATAAGTACATAAATTACGTTGTTAAAAAATGGGAAGGTTTTGGGAAGGTAGTAAAAAATAATAAGGTTATATAAAGGTTACAGAGAAATAAACGTAAGTTTTCGTAAGGTAATAGCGTTTTTTAAACCTATTTAAACCACTTTGTAAAAAACAAACTGGCTTTGTGAATTATGCTTATTTTATTTTTATAAATTTAAGTTATCACAAAAAAGCAACTATGATTATTTAAAAAAATAAGTTATAATACATTCAAAAATATTTTTGAATGAGGTGTAATTATGATTCAGACTATTGTAACTGCTGCTATTCTTTATATTGCGACAGCATTAGACTTATTAGTGATTTTATTAATGTTCTTTGCTAGAGCAAAGACTAGGAAAGAATATCGAGATATTTATATTGGTCAATATGTAGGATCTGTGGCATTGATTGTCATAAGTTTATTCTTTGCCTTTGTCTTAAATTATGTTCCTGAAAAATGGATATTAGGATTATTAGGGTTAATACCGATTTATTTAGGAATTAAAGTGGCTATTTATGGTGATAGTGACGGCGAAGAGAGAGCTAAAAAAGAATTGAATGAAAAAGGATTGTCTAAGTTAGTTGGTACGATTGCAATTGTTACGATAGCAAGTTGTGGTGCTGATAATATCGGTTTATTTGTTCCCTATTTTGTGACATTAAGTGTTACTAATTTATTAATTACTTTGTTTGTCTTTTTAATTTTAATTTTCTTCTTGGTATTTACTGCACAAAAATTAGCTAATATTCCAGGAGTTGGAGAAATTGTTGAGAAATTTGGTCGTTGGATTATGGCTGTTATTTATATAGCTTTAGGTTTAGTTATTATTATAGAAAATGACACTATTCAAACAATTTTAGGATTTATATTTTAATTTAGGGTGTGATTTCATATGAGTTATGAAAATGCTTGTGATGTGATCTGTGTACATGAGGATAAAGTTAACAATGCTTTAAGTT
>NZ_PPRG01000054.1 GCF_002902625.1 Staphylococcus devriesei | reverse complement strand
AGATGTGTATAAGAGACAGGCTTTAAATGCTGGAACTTTACTTGCAGGGATTTCGATTTCTTTACCTGTTTGAGGGTTACGTCCTTTACGTGCAGCACGTTCACGTACCTCAAAGTTTCCGAAACCAATTAATTGAACTTTTTCACCTTTTGAAAGTGAGTTTTGAATTGATTCGAAAACAGCATCTACAGCAGAACCAGCTTCTTTTTTAGTTAAGTCAGCTTGTTCAGCAACCGCATTAATTAAGTCAGTTTTATTCATTACGAGTTCACCTCCAGATGAATGATAATGATATCTTTATATCATTATGCTATGACTTTAACACAATGATTAACGTTACCGCAATAATTTATACGCTTAAAACACTGAAATATCAGTATTTATACATAAAACTTTTAAAAAATAGCTATTAAAGTGTAATATAACACATTATTCTGCTTTCTTATCGCGTCCCATTAAATCTCTTACGCTATCTTTAACAGGCTTATCTTCGAATAAAACTTTATATAACGCATTAGTGATTGGCATATCTACCTGTTGTTCTTTGGCTAAATGATAAACAGAATTAGTTGTATTAATTCCTTCAACGACCATATCCATTTCATTTAAAGCTTCTTCAGTAGTTTGACCTTTACCTAGTTTGTAACCTAAAGTGTAATTTCTAGAATGTGTAGAAGTACATGTTACTATTAAATCTCCGATACCTCCGAGACCTAAAAATGTCATAGGATCAGCGCCTAATTTTTCACCTAGTCTACTTATTTCAGCTAAACCTCTTGTCATTAATGCAGCTTTAGCGTTATCTCCATAACCAATTCCGGCAACGATACCACTAGCAACAGCAATAATATTTTTTAAAGCGCCACCTAATTCAACACCTACTAAATCATTATTTGTATATACACGTAAATAATCATTCATAAATAAATCTTGAATTAATTTACTGATATGTTCATCTTTAGAAGATGCCGCAACTGTAGTAGGTTGTTTAATCACTACTTCTTCAGCATGGCTTGGGCCAGATAATACACCTATACCACCGTTATGAGCTTCAGAAATTGAATCTTCAATCATTTCTGAAACACGTTTAAAGGTTTTGTTTTCAATACCTTTAGCTACATGGATAAAGGTTTTCTTAGAATCAATAAGTTGGTCAATTTGTTCAGTAACCTCTCTTATTGCTTTTGTTGGTAAGGCCATTAAATAAACATCGGAGAACTCTGTAGCTTCCTTTAGGTTACTTGTAGCTTTAATAGTGTGATTTAACTGTGCACTTTTTAAATACCGTTTATTTTGGTGATGGTCGTTAAGTTCTTTTACACTGTCATCATTTTTCCCCCACATTAAAACAGTGTGGCCATTCTCAGCTAGCACGTTCGCTAACGCAGTAGCAAAACTTCCCATACCAAATATTGTAATTTTAGTCATAGTTAAGTCTCCTTTTTAGTTTCTTCTTCTTGGAATGATATGAATCGGCGTACCTTCAAATCCAAAAGCGTGTCTAATTTGATTTTCAAGATAGCGTTTATAAGAGAAGTGCATTAATTCAACATCATTTACGAATACAACAAATGTAGGAGGTTCTATTGCTACTTGTGTAGTATAGAAGACATTTAAACGACGTCCTTTATCTGTTGGAGTAGGATTCATAGAAATCGCATCAGTTACTACTTCGTTTAAAGTAGAACTTTTCACGCGTTTTTTATGATTTTGACTCGCTTCGTTTATATAAGGGAATAGTGTACGAAGACGTGTTCTTGTTTTTGCCGAAACAAAAGCAATTTGTGCATAATCTAAAAATTGGAATTGATTTCGTACGTCATCCGCAAATTTTTTCATTGTATTACTATCTTTATCTACTGTATCCCATTTATTCACTACAATTACAATCGCTTTACCTTCTTCGTGAGCGTAACCAGCCACGCGTTTATCTTGTTCTATAATACCTTCTTCAGCATCAATAACTATTAATACGACGTTAGATCGTTCAATTGCTTTTAATGCACGTAGGACTGAGTACTTTTCCGTCGATTCATATACTTTCCCTTTTTTTCTCATACCAGCAGTATCGATTAACACATAATCTTGCCCGTCATAACTATATTCAGTATCAACAGCATCTCTAGTAGTTCCAGCAACGTTAGACACGATGACTCGTTCTTCACCTAAGATGGCATTAACTAAACTTGATTTCCCTACATTTGGTCGTCCAATTATAGATAATTGTATCGTATTTTCATCATAAGGATCTTCAGTTTCTTCTTTAAAATGTTGAACAACTGCGTCTAATAAATCTCCTAAACCTAGACCATGTGACCCAGATATTGGATATGGATCACCAAAGCCAAGTGAATAGAAATCAAATATATCACTCTTCATTTCAAGATTATCAACTTTATTAACAGCTAAGACAACAGGTTTTTTCGATTTATATAACATTTGAGCAACAATTTCATCGCTTTGAGTTAAGCCTTCACGTACATTAACCATAAAGATAATAACGTCTGCTTCATCAATAGCAATTTCTGCTTGTGCTCTAATTTGTGTTTGAAAAGGAGCATCTCCAATTTCTATTCCACCAGTATCAATGATGTTGAATTCATGTGTTAACCATTCACCTGATGAATATATACGGTCACGTGTTACACCAGGGGTATCTTCAACGATTGATACACGTTCACCTACTACTCTATTAAATATTGTAGATTTTCCTACATTAGGTCTGCCTACAATAGCTACAATAGGTTTAGTCATAAGCTAACTTCCTCTCTTTCTAAAATCTCTATAATTTTATCATATGCGTTTATGTTTTAAAACTAAGTATATAAGTATGACTTGAGCATCAACGATTGAATACAATATGTATAAAGAAAATAAAAGCAAGATAGAAATCAAATTTAACTAATATAGATTTCACTCTCCCGCCCGGTTACATCAACTAGAAGATGCTAAATCATTAATCGTTTGTGCGATAAGAAACCGATAAACGTTGCCCCAACCTCTTCTAACCAACATGAACCAAATAAATAAGCCTAGAACATTTCACTATAAATGCCCTAGGCTCTAATCTTAAAAGTTATAATTGCAATTAATTAAAATTTTAAGTTTTTAAATTTATCGCCAAATACGTCTCCTAAAGTAGGATTATCTTCGTTTGAATCATTATTTAGATAAGAACGAGTTGTCTCATCTGTACTTTCAATTAGGTCACCTTTAGGTAACGTAGCTTTGATAGATAATGAAATACGTTCATTTTCTTCATCAATTCCTAAAATTTTAACATTAACTTGTTGGCCTGGTTCTAATTTTTCGCCAGGAGTGCCAATGTGTTCGTGGGCAATTTCAGAAATATGAACTAACCCTTGTACACCAGGTGCAATTTCCACGAATGCACCAAAGTTAGCCAAACGCATAACTTTACCTTCGATAACATCGTCTTCATGGAAACGACCTTTAATACTTTCAAATGGTGTAGGAAGCGTATCTTTAATAGATAATGAAATACGTTCTGCATCTTTTTCAACTGATTTGATTTTTACATCTACTTCTTGTCCTACAGAAACTACGTTTTCTGGAGAATCAACATGTTCGTGAGAAAGTTCAGATACGTGTACTAAACCATCAACGCCACCGATATCTACGAAAGCACCGAAGTTTGTTAAACGTGCTACTCTACCTTTAATTACATCACCAACATTAAGTGATTCTAATAATGATGATTTCTTAACATCATTTTCAGCTTGTTCTACAGCTTTACGGCTTAAAATGACTCTGTTATTTTCTGGGTCTAATTCTTCAACTTTAATACGAATTGTTTGTCCATCGAATACAGAGAAATCTTCAATGAAATCAGTTGAAATTAGTGAAGCTGGTACGAAGCCTCGTTGGCCAACGTCTACAACTAAGCCACCTTTAACAACTTCAGTAACTTTGGCTTCAATTACTTCTTCATTATCAAGTTTTTCTTGTAAATATTCATATGATTTTTCAGTCTCAAGTTGACGTTTAGATAAAATGTAAGCACCTGAGTCATTTTCTTCATCGATTTCGATTTTAGTCACATATGCTTCAATTTCGTCGCCTTCTTTTACAACTTCACTAGGATTTTCAATGTGATGAGTTGAAAGTTGGCTAATAGGAATTATCCCATTAAATTTACCACCATTAATGTGAACTACGACTTGCTTATCTTCAACTTGTTGAACTTCGCCAGTGACTTTGTCACCTTCTTTAATGTCGTTAATCATTGATTCATTGAATTCTTCAGTCATCTTGTTTGCCTCCTTATACACTACATAATAATAACATCTTATAAACTGACGGAATTGTCAAGACATTCCCCTTTAGCTCCATAAGTTTTAATAAAAGCTATCTATCGCTTTATTCGTTCAATATTGAGTAAT
This sequence comes from Staphylococcus devriesei, assembly GCF_002902625.1. Lineage (GTDB taxonomy): Bacteria > Bacillota > Bacilli > Staphylococcales > Staphylococcaceae > Staphylococcus > Staphylococcus devriesei. The sequence continues at coordinate 20,364 of NZ_PPRG01000054.1, read as the reverse complement.
TAATACTCCAATTTATAGTTCCAATTTATATTTCAACTTGGGAATGCATATAAGATTTAAAAGTAACTATTTATTTCTAATGTTAATTATATCGAACAAAAATAGCTATTTAAAACAATTCGCACTTTAAATAAAATAAAATGCAAAATATTCTAAATAGCTTAAATTTAAGTTCTAAAGATTTTTGACTAATGCCATAATCTCTTTTGTAACCTCTTCTATTGTTTTACTAGTAGTGTCGATTGATATAGCGTCTTTAGCTTTTCTTAAAGGAGAAATTTCTCGATTCATATCGTATTGATCGCGATCTTCAATTTCTTTTTTTAATTGTGACAGTGTTGAAGGAATGCCTCTTTTTTCATTTTCTTTTTGACGTCGTTCAGCTCTTTCTTCTACTGAAGCAATCATATAGATTTTCAAATCAGCATCCGGAAGTACTACCGTACCTATGTCTCTACCGTCCATAACAATACCCTTTTTAGCGGCTAAGTCTTTTTGTTTTTCTACTGCAAATGTACGTACTGGTGCTTTTGACGCTACGTATGAAACGTTTTGAGTGACATCATTTTCACGCAAAAAGTCAGTTACATCTTCGTTATCTAAGATGATACGTTGACCCTTTGAACTATCGTAGGTTAATTCCAAAGTGGTTTGATCAACGAGTTCTTGAAAATCTTCTGGACGGTGATGCTGTAAATATTTATATGTCAATGCTCGATACATGGCCCCTGTATCTACATAAATCATTGATAGTTTACTAGCTACTTGTCGTGCTATAGTACTTTTCCCTGCAGCTGCAGGACCGTCCAAAGCTATATTAATTGAGTCCATAAAATTTATATCCTTCCTTGTTGTTTTATTTGTATTATTTTATCATAAATATGTAATTTAAAAATAGGAGGAATTTAATGAAGCGTCTTCTCGTTATACATACTGGTGGAACGATTAGTATGTCTCAAAACCAATTTAATCAAGTAGTAACAAATGAAGTTAATCCTATTTCGTTACATAAAGATGTTATTAGACAATATGCGGAAGTAGATGAAATCCATCCTTTTAATGTTCCTTCTCCTCATATTACACTACAACATGTTATTGAACTTAGGAATCTTATTAAGCAGTCGATTAGCACTGAGAAGTATTCTGGTTTTGTAATTACACATGGTACAGATACGCTAGAAGAAACTGCTTATTTATTAGATTTGTTATTAGACGTCGAAGCGCCAATTATCATTACAGGTGCTATGCGTTCTTCTAATGAAATTGGATCAGATGGTCTTTATAACTTTATATCTGCCGTACGTGTAGCTTCATCAAAACAAGCAAGCAATAATGGAGTAATGGTTGTGTTTAATGATGAAATACATACTGCAAGAAATGTGACTAAAACCCACACTTCAAATATCAATACATTTCAAAGTCCAAATCAAGGCCCCTTAGGTATTCTTACTAAAGATAAGGTGCAATTTTATAATCAACCCTATCACCAAAAATCATTTTCCAAAATAAGTAATGAGTTATATGTTCCATTGCTTAAAGCGTATGTAGGCATGCAAAGTGATGTTTTACATTTTTACGCTGAACAAGAAGTAGACGGTATAGTGATAGAGGCTTTAGGACAAGGTAATTTGCCACCTAGTTGTCTAGATGGGATTGAAGCATGTCTAAATAAAGATATACCTATTGTGCTCGTCTCAAGATCATTTAACGGTATCGTTAGTCCAGTTTATGCATATGAAGGCGGCGGTTACACGCTAGCAGAAAAAGGATTAATTTTTTCTAATGGTTTAAATGGCCCTAAAGCGCGCTTAAAATTATTAGTTGCTCTAAGCAATAATTTAGATACCGGTACATTAAAACAATATTTCGAAGAACAATTTTAAAAAAATAAAGCGAGAACAATTGAGGTTCAGACACCGTTTATCGGTTTCTTAGGGCACACAACATGAATGGCTCACTCTCAAGTATTCTCGCTTTTTTTATATTTAACTTTCTAATGGTGTTTGTTTTCTACTTAATATGCTTTGAGTAATGATGCCGCCGTGGCATTTCCCATTTTCAATGAAAATACTATTATTATCATTACCGGCAGCTATTACACCAGCGATATAGCAGTTTTCTACATTTGTTTCAAACGTTTCTTTATTATGGACTGGAGCAGTGCCAAATTCGTTAGTATTAATTTCTATACCAATTGATTTTAAGAAATCATAATCAGGATGGTAACCTATCATGGCAAATACATGATCATTTGGTATTTCAATTACTTTGCCATTTTTTTCATAAAAGACACTGTCTTCAGTGATTTCAGTTACATTAGCATTAAATTCCATTGTAATCTTCTCGTGATTTACTAATGATTCAAAATTAGGTAAAATCCAAGGTTTGATAGCCGCAGAATAACGGTCGCCTCTATATAAAACAGTAACATTAGCGCCTGCTTTTTCTAATTCTAGTGCAGCATCTACTGCAGAGTTTTTACCGCCGATCACTGTCACATTTTGGTTGAAGTATGGATGAGCTTCTTTAAAATAATGTTGTACTTTAGGTAATTCAGCCCCTTTAACCTCTAATGTATTATGTTGACCATAATAACCAGTTGCCACTGTTAAAAATTTACATTCATATACATCTTTTGTAGTTGTAATCGTAAATTTATTATCGATTTTTTTAACAGTTAACACTTCTTCAAAGGCATTCACATTTAAATTGTGATGCTTCACAACTTCTCTATAATAAACAAGTGCTTGGTTACGGTGTGGCTTACTTTCTTCCACTATAAAAGGAATATCCCCTATACTTAACTTGTCACTCGAAGAAAAGAAAGTTTGATGAGTTGGATATTTATAAATCGCATCCACAACATTCCCTTTTTCAATAACTAATGTTTTAATTCCTTTTTTCTTTTGTTCAATAGCAGCACTTAAACCACATGGGCCTCCGCCGATAATTATACTTTCTATGGTTTGCATGTCATTGGCCTCCTTTAATCACCCATATATTATAGCAGTTCATACTTTAATTCTAAATAGAAATAACTTTTGAATTTCTAATTGAAAATAAAATAGTGAAGTATTAAGGGAGAAATACATATTGAATAGAAAAAGCGAGACCTCGAAATCTAATTTAATCCATAGATTTCAATATCTCGCCTAGCTTAAAACTTAAATTATAATTATTGAGGAATTACTAATTTTTGACCATTAGTAATGTTATTGCTTGATAAACCATTAGCTTGTTTTAATTTATTAACGTTTTCAACAGTACCTTCACCGTAGTATTGAATAGCAATTCTATATAAGTTTTCATTGCCAGAAACTACGTGAGTTTGGCCACTTGATGAAGAGTTATTAGATTGGCTATTACTGTTATTACTTTGAGTATTGTTATTAGTAGCTTGTGAATTAGCATTATTATCGCTATTAGTTCCATTAGATGAATCATTAGAACTATTATCTGAATCAGTAGCATTACTATCCTCTGAAGAAGAACCAGAAGTTGTAGCTTTATCAGATGAATTAGTACTGTTGTCATCACTAGATTTATCTTTATCAGATGAATTGCTGTCGCTAGATGCTTTATCATTATCGCTATCATCTTTTGAAGATTTGTCGCTAGCTTTATCTTTATCACTATCGCTAGATGCTTTATCTTTGCTATCTTTATTATCAGTTTGTTCAGTTTTATTATCACTTTGTTTACTATCTTTATGGTCGTTGTTTAAATACATGCCTATGAAGATAGCTAATGCGGCTAAAATTAATAATAATGCTATAAGTGGTAATAAGATACCCATTAAGCCACGTTTCTTTTTACCATTATGTGCTTGGAATCCATCATTATCGTCATAACGATGGTTATGACGGTGATCATCACGATAATCGTCTTTATGGTTATCATGACGCTGATTGTTGTCGCGATGAGCTAAGTCATTATCATGAGAATGCTTATTCTTATGTTTAGCAGCGGCCGCGCCAGCAACTCCTGCACCAGCAACTGCGGCTTTTTTACCTTTATTTCCTTTTTTACGAGTATCATGTGAACGATTTACATCTTCATGATGGTCATCATTATCTACATGATGCTTATCTTCATAACGTTGATCAACATCATCTTTAGTATTGTGTCGAGACTCACGCGTATTATTGTCATCTAAACGATCATTTTTACGATGTTTACCTTTATTTTTAGCTGCATATGAAGCACCAGCTGCGCCAGTTGCACCCGCACCTCCAGCAATAGCAGCATCTTTACCATCCACTAAACGGTCATCGTTATCGCGTTTATTATGACGTTTAGAAACTTGGTCCCCTCTTTTAGATGCTTTAGTATCTTGATACTTTTCTTCCTCTAAATCACGAGTATCTTTTTTAGAAGGACGACGATGCTCATCATTTCGAACACTATATTCATTTAAGTTTGTTGCGTTTCTTTCATTTTGAGTATTATGTAGATCATCAAATGATTCCTCATCAAAACGGTCATCTAATGAACCTTCACTTGTATTTTCATTTGGTTGGTCATTAAATTTTTTATTACGATGAGTAGCTTGATTACGTCTTCTTTGACGTCTTTGTGAATTTCTAGGTGGGAATTGTTGATCAGATTGATTGTCGATATTATCAACATTGTCTTCTGAATGATTCGTCACTTGATCGACTTGATCATTAGAATCTATCGATTGACGATTCTTCTCGAAGTCATCTTTAAAGTTATTTTTGGACACGGTCAACATCCTTTCATATTGTTTATTTTAATAACACATACTTTATACCCTGATAAGTGTTAAATATGTATCATTTTTGATATTTCTTGTAAAACATTTAGTGATTTTATTATATCCTGTATAAAATATTTAAGTAAAGAAAAGCTATTCTACTTTAAACAAATTTTCCAGTTTTTCTGCAATAGTCAATTTACGTTTTACTTTTTTTCTATTGAATTTCGATACACTGCTTAAGTTTGAATCTATATCGCAGCAATTCTTCGGTTTATCTGGTATTTCACCGAAAAACTCTAAAAGATAGCTTCTTCTACACTGATCTAAAGTAGTATAACCTATCATGCTTTGATAATTTCTTTTTTTACGTTTTAGTGAATTAGCGAAAATAGTCTTAAGTTGTTGCGGAGTATAATTTAAAGTTAAGACATCTAGCATTTCTTGTTTACTAGGAGGTAGAAACGCGCCTAATTGATATGCGTCTATATCTTCTGTCATGAGTGCGTCATTAAACAATAAAGTTTCTAGAATATAACTATCATCAGGTTGATATAAACTAATTGCTTGGCTTGGTTGCCCATCTCTACCCGCCCTCCCTATTTCTTGTAGATAATTCGAAGGACTTGTTGCTAAGTGGTAATGAATGATTGTTCGAATATCTTTTTTATTCACTCCCATACCAAATGCATTGGTCGCCACAATAATAGGTATAAAATTATTGAAAAATTGGTATTGTACAGTATGACGCTCTTGATAAGATAAATCGCCATGATAAATACCGGTTAAATAACCATGTTGATATATAAGTTTTGCTAGTTCTAAACATAATTTTTTAGATGATACATAAATGATAGTAGGACCAGAATGCTCTATAAACTTGAGTAACCATGATATTTTTCCTTCGTCATTACTAAAGTTAATATGAGATAAGGATATATTATCACGATTCATAGTTGTCTTAATAATCTCCAATTTAGTAGACAAAATCATTTCTAAATCACTTGATAAGTACGGAGGCGCTGTTGCTGTAAGTGCCAAAATAGTAGCAGAATTAAAATGACGTGTAATTTGGCCAATTAGAGCATAATGAGGTCTGAAATCATATCCCCATTCTGATAAGCAGTGAGCTTCATCTAAAACTATTAACCCAAAAGATAAATGCTTTATCAATTTAAAATTGTTAGGCTGTAATATAAATTCGGGACTCAAATATATAAAGCGACTTTGATTTAACGAGTCAATATTTGCTTTCTTTTCATACTCATCCATGCCTGAGTGAATACATGAAATTAATTTCTCGCCTTGTGATTTTAGCTGTGTAACTTGATCATCCATTAAAGAAATTAAAGGTGAGATAATTAAAGTTGGCTGTTGCTTCATATAAGTTGGAAATTGATAACATAAACTTTTACCACTACCAGTCGGTAAAATACCGAGAGTATGTTGTTGGTTAAGTACATTTTGAATGATTTCTTTCTGTCCGGGATTAAATGAATCATAGCCAAACCATTCTTTTAGTTTGTCTTCAAGCATATATATCCCCTCTCTCAATACCTACAATTATTAATTTAATTTGAAAGTAAGATAGTTCATTAAACGCTTCTTTAAATACTTTTAATTTTTCACCTCTATGATCTAAATAAAATATTTCGAAATTTTTCACTGTATCTGAAGGAATATAATTTTGATAGTTTTGATGGTAACCTTTAATAAATAGTTCTAGAATATGATCTTCTATAGTATTGAGTTTTACATCTTGGGCGATTGCCATTTCCTCCATTGATAAGCCTTGAGTTAATTGTTGATATGATAGTGCTGTTTTATTTAATAGAGATGGCAAAATAATTAATTTAGATAATAAAGGAAATTCTTTTTTAGATTCGATAGCAAACATCATATCTACCAAGTTATTAAGTTCAAATACAAAAAGCTCCTTAATAGGCACATTTTCAATTAAACTAACCTGTTGTCTTGTGTACATTGATTCTTCATAGCCTTGAAGATAATAATGTAAGTAGCAATGATTCTTATTATTTTGATTGATGATTGTAAAAAGACGTTCAATTTCCTCTTGAAAATGTGTAAATAGATTGTTTTGTATAATTTCTATATAAAGTTGCTTTACTTTTTGTTGAATCATTATATGCTGTGATACGGGAGTAAAGTCTAAATGTTTATTCAAGTAATGCGAAATGGATTGAACTAATAATTGGATACTACTAAATGTGTTGATAAGACTATCATATGTATAGCGTGGATGAATCTTTACTTTTATATTTTCATTTGTCTTTTCTGTAATAAATCGCTCAAAAGACGGATATTTTAATTTAGGAAAACTATGATATAATGATAAAAGTTGTTGAGAACAAGCATCAAAAAACGTTTGATGTGTTTTTTTACCACTTAAAATATTATAGATACTTTTATCAGTTTTATAGTTAAATGCATGTGTTGATGCATATGAAATGATTGAATGCATGTGTGAATCCTCACTTTATGAAACTGTAAAATAATAAATTAAATAATCGAAGACTTAGTTAACATTTGTTATACTAGTGTAACATTTTTATCAAAGGAGGCGAAGAAATTGGCGAAGTATACAATCGTTGATATGGATACATGCATAGCATGTGGTGCGTGTGGTGCTGCAGCGCCGGACATTTATGATTATGACGACGAAGGTATTGCTTTCGTAATCCTTGATGATAATCAAGGTACTGCTGAAGTACCTGAAGAATTATATGAAGATATGGAAGATGCACTTGATGGTTGTCCAACAGATTCAATTAAGATTGAAGAAGAACCTTTTGATGGTGACGCATTAAAATTCGAATAAATCTATGATTGAATTGTACCATATATTTTATGAAATTGGGATATAGTCCAACAATATAGGCGTAGAGATGATTTGTTTATGAATCTTCTCTACGCCCTTTTTAGTAGTACAGCCATTTTAAATTTTTAGACTAGAAAAAGTTTATATGATTTTTTATCATACTTTTAATTTCTATTTGATAACTTTTCTTAACCGTTCATATAATAGTACAAATATAATCGAAATAACAATCCCTTTAATAATATTAAAGGGGATTATACCAGATAAAATAACTATTTTTAAATTACCAACTACATCTCCTAAATTAAAAATCATGCCATATAAAGGTAATAAAACAAAGTAATTAAGGATGCTAAGTACAATTGTCATAACAACTGTACCAACTATTAAACCAATAATTAACGAGCGATTAGTATTAGAACGTACACGTTTACTTACATAATATGCTGAAAGAAGAAAACTTATACCAGCTAAAAAGTTAGCCACAGGGCCCACTGGATCTCCCATATTAAATAAGAAATTAAGAATATTTTTTATAAGTGCTACTATTACACCGGCTATTGGCCCTAATATAAATGTAGCTAGCAATGTAGGTACATCGCTAAAATCAAGAGTTAAGTATGGTGGTAAAAATGGCAATGGAAATTTAATAAACGTTAGAATAAACGCTATTGCCCCCAACATACTTATAGTAATAAGACGTTTGTTTTGTTGCATATTAAATTTTTCTCCTTCCATTCATCTTACATAGAATTGGAGATAATTTGCGCAACAAAAAACCTCCATCTCCTCCCATCCAGACTATACTGTCGGCTTCAGATTTCCACTGAATCAGCCACTTCATAAGAAGTGGGTCGCAGGCTTAATTTACTGCCGGTTGGGACTTACACCCTACCCCGAAGATGAATTGTATAATTATTTATTTAAATCTTACATGAAGCATATGGATTGTGCAATACTGTTGCTCAATTAAAAGAAAACCGTTTAAATCAATTAATTAGGTAATTAAAAGTTTAAACGGTCTTATTTAAATTTAATAATGTTTAAGATGTTGTTTGTGGCTTAGGTAATTGTATAATAAATGTTGTTCCTTTATTAACCTCACTCCGAACAGTAATTGAACCTCCGTGTTCTTCGATTATCATTTTACAAATAAATAATCCTAATCCTGTCCCTTGTTTACCTCTTGTTCTAGAAGCTTCTACTTTGTAAAAACGATCAAATACAAGTTCTAAATGTTCTGGCGCTATACCACTTCCTGTATCACTAATATATAATATTTGATAATTCTCGGTTGAAGATGTAGTGATAGTAATCGAGTCTCCCAGTTTAGTATAGCGTGTGGCATTGTCAATTAAGTTAGTGAGAACTTGGTCAATACGATCGGCGTCATAATACCATAGCTCATTACTAACCTCTGGTAATAAATTCATATCCAGTTCCAAATCTAACGCTTGTTGACGATATTTTGTTTGTATTTTTGAAAGCAGTGTTTCAATCGGCTGCACTTCTTTATTTACCGTCAAGCCTTCAGCATCCATGCGCGCCACGTTTAATAACTCGTTTACCAATCGATTGAGTCGCTTAGTTTCATCAAGGACAATAGATAATGAATCTTTTATTTCTTCTGGTTCTGTGACAATACCATCAACAATTGATTCGGTATACCCTTGTAATAATGAAATTGGTGTACGTAATTCATGTGATACATTAGCGATGAAATCTTTTTTCATTTGATCAAGGTTATGTTCATTCGTCATATCTCTGATAATCACTACAATGCCACTACGTCCGTCTTGTTGAATTCGCTCAATATAACTCATTATAAAAACATAATACTTAGAATTAAATTCATATTCATTAAATTCTGTACCCTTAGATTTAAAGGTCTTTTCAATTTGTCTTTCGATACCTTGGTAAGTACTATTATCGATTGTAGGGATGATATCATCTGCCATTTTATTAGATAAAATGACCTCTCTATTATCATTTAGCCCTAGAACGCCTTCCACCATCGAATTAATTAAACTATCTCGAATATTTTTCTGTGTTGATATTGCTTCAATGTTTTCTTGTATTTCATGACTCATATGGTTAAATGTGTGAGAAAGTTCTCCAATTTCGTCTTTTGTAGAGACGGTCGTTTTTAGAGAATAATCTCCCTTTGAGACATTAATAGCTTGTGCTCTTAACTCTCTCAATGGTTTAGTTATACGGTTTGATAAAAAGAAAGCAAATATTGTTGAGATAGCTAAGAAAATAATTGCAGTAATTAAGATAATAATTGTTATCGCATTATTAGTATCCTCAATAGATTTTAAATCTTGGAAAATAAATACTGCACTATATTTAGAGTTAGCTTTATCTTGTGCTTGCATTGGGTAACCCAATAAAATATACGAATGTGAATTTCCGTTTTCTCTAATAGTTACATTCTGGGTTGCTGATTTACCTTGAGTAAATACTTGATTAAAGTGATTGTTATTATGTATTTCTTGAAGCATTTTATTTTTAGTCTCACTGTTTGAATGGTCAGCCTTAGTATCTTTGTTAGTCATTATAATAACGCCACCTGAACCATCAATCAGTTGTTGACTATGTTTAATAGCAAGAGATTTATTATCAGCTTTCTCGACGAGATGACTAATCCTGGACGCATCTTCTCGAATTGAATTTTCAGTTTGTTGCGTATAGTAATATTGAATAAAGGTGATTAAAGCAGCGCTTAATAAAATTAAAACTGTCGTTACTATAAATAAAATAGTTAACCACAGTTTTATAACGACACTATTTAGTCGGTTCTTCACTAGATTTTACCTCGAATTTGTAACCAACGCCCCACACCGTTTGAATCATATGGGCTGCATCAGCAGAAACACGATTTAGCTTTTCTCTTAAACGTTTAACGTGGGTATCCACGGTTCTTAAATCACCATAAAATTCATAATGCCATACTTCTTTAAGCAACTGTTCACGATCAAATACTTTATTTGGTGTTTTAGCTAAATAGATAAGTAGTTCATATTCTTTAGGTGTTAAGTTAACTTGTTGGTTATCCGCTAAGACACGGTGTGCATCATTATCAATAAGTAAGTGATTAAATTCAATTATGTCTCTTGCATGAGGCTCACTTTGTTCTGGTTGAGATGATTGAGTTCTACGCAATAAAGCTTTAACTCTAAGGACTACTTCTCTAGGTGAAAATGGTTTAACAATATAATCATCAGCACCAGATTCGAATCCTTCAACTCTATTCGTCTCCTCGCCCTTTGCAGTAAGCATAATAATTGGAGTATTCTTATGCTCACGCAATTTAGATGCCATTTCAATTCCATCCATTTCAGGAAGCATTAAATCTAAAAGAATGCACGCATAGTCATTTTCAATGGCAAGATCATAAGCTTCTTTACCGTCACTTGCTTCATGAATAGTAAACGATTCTCTTTCTAAGTATAGTTTTAATAATCTTCTAATTCTATCTTCATCGTCTACAATTAATATTTCTTTCGTCATTTTGCTTTTTACCTCCTACACATGCTCTTTACTCCATTTATTATAGCATATAGAACTAGTGAAAGCTTTATCTAAAGATATACTTTGTGAAAAAATTAGCAAGCATAATCACGAAAAATTAATTTCGGTTGTATAGCTAATTATTTACCGTTTTCTGCCATATGTCTTAAAACTTTGACTTCATGCGGAGTTAAAACACGACCTTCTCCAGCGTTTAACCCTTTAAGATCTAGGTTTCCTAACTCTATACGAGTTAATTTATCTACTTTATGGCCAAAGTGTTCAAACATACGTCTTACTTGTCTATTACGTCCTTCACTAATTGTGATTTCTACAAGCGTTGTGTTTCTTTCTTTATCTTGTTTTTTTACTTTAACTTGAGCGGGTTGTGTAAAGCCATCTTCTAATTCAACACCATTTTCCAATGCTTTAACTTCCTCACGCATTAGGTACCCTTGTAGTTTAGCGACGTATTTCTTTTGGATGTGGTATCTCGGATGCGTCATTAGATTTGTGAATTCGCCATCATTAGTAAGCAATAATAAACCAGATGTATCATAATCAAGGCGACCAACTGGATAAATTCTAGTTTCTAAGTCCTTAAAATAATCTGTAACTACTTTACGGCCTCGGTCATCTGAAACACTCGTAATAACTTGAGTAGGTTTGTAGAATAAAATATACATTTTATCTTCTTGTTCAATTTTAATACCTTCGACTTCTACATTATCTGAAGGTTTCACTTTTGTGCCTAATTCAGTTACTACTTCACCATTTACTTTAACTTTACCTTCTGTTATTAAAGCTTCTGCTTTTCTTCGTGATGTATAACCACTATTTGCAATTCGTTTTTGTAGTCTTTCTAATTCTTTACTCATTTTGAATCTCCTTTTTGATTTACAAGGTTACTGAAGAAATCTTCCATTTCTTCTTCATCTTCTTCAGTTGTAGGTAAATCTTCTATTTTTTCAATACCAAAAACATTTAAAAATAAATCAGTTGTTTGTAAAAGATGACTACGTGAACTTTCAACATCTTTAGCTTCAATCAGACCACGAGCAATTAAAGTACGTACCGCACCATCAGAATTAATACCTCTTATCAGTTCTATATCGCTTCTAGTTAAAGGCTGATTATAGGCAATAATGGATAATGTTTCCATCGCAGCTTGAGAAAGTTTCATATTTGCTTTTTGTTCAATTAATTGTTCTATATAGGAAGCGGCTTCTTTTTTTGAAGTTAAAATATAAGTAGAACCAAATTTTTGAATGGTAAGACCTGTAGAATAATAAGATGAAATCAAATTATCTAGTGCCACATTATCTATATCAAGAATTTCAATGAGTTGCTTCTCTTCAAGACCTTCGTCCCCAGCTGTATAAAGTAATGCTTCTATAATTCCCATATTATCCAATGTTAAAATTCACTCCTCTAATGATATTGATGTCATCAAAACTCTTTGATTGTTCTATGTTAATGAGCCCAGATTTAGACATCTCAAGTATAGCGAGAAAATGTGTTACTACTTGCTCTATCGGTTCGTGAAATGTAAACAAACTGAAGAAATTAAAGGATGACTGTTTTTGTAATTGAAGTGAAACCTTTTCAGTAGCTTGTTGAATGGTAAACGATTCTTTTGTAATTTCAACAGATTTAGGTGCGTTAATGGCTACTCTATTTCTTACTCTTTGATACGCTACAATTAATTCGGTTAAATCAATGGTTTGGTTTGCATCCCATGTCGCATCTTTTTCTAAATGCGATAAATCAGTGGGATGTTTAGTGAAGTATAATTCACGTTCTTTTTTCATATCGTTGAGTAATTCCGTATATTGCTTGTAATTTTGATATTCTATTAAACGTCCAACTAACTCTTCTCTTGGATCCTCAACAATTTCATCATCTATTTCTTGTTGTGGTAATAGCATTTTGCTTTTAATCATCAATAATTCAGAAGCCATGACTAAGTATTCACTTGCACCGTTAATTTCAAGTTGTTTCATTGCGTGAATATATTGCATATATTGTTCTGTTAGAGACTTCATGGGTATATCATAAATATCAATCTCATATTTCTGTATTAAGTGTAGTAACAAGTCTAATGGGCCGTTAAAGGCATCTAATTTTACTTCATACATAGTTATCGTCCTCATAAAAATTCTATAACGTGCATAATTTACTAGAGTATTATAGCATGAATATCATAAACATTTAAATTAAGGATGTTGTAGATTGGAACAAGCATTAATAAAATTCTATTATTATTTTCATAAGCATCAACATTATTTCTTATGCCATGATATTTTAGAAGAGGCTTGGAAGATGAATGCATCTTTTTCTAAAAAGGATGCTATTGTAAGTTTAATCCTCTTTTCAACTGCGATGTATCATTTTAGAAGACATAATTTTAAAGGTGCTTTGAAAAGTTTCCAAAAGGCATTGCTTACTTTTCAACAAGCATCAGATAAAGCAAATATAGGTCTGAAAGAAAAAGACTATATTAATTTAATAGAAAAACAAATTGATAATTTAACGAATCATCGACCATTCAACCCCGTATATCTACCGGTAACTGAATGTATGGAAAAGTTAATATCTAACGCTTATTTAGATTATGAATTCAACCCTTTACCAGTAAGAGAAGATTACATTGTGCATCATCATTTGTTAAGAGATAGAAGAGAAGTTGTAGAAGCTAGACAGCAAGCACTTCTTAATAAACGTAGAAAAAGAGACGAGACAGAAATCTAATATCACGTAAAGATTTCTGTCTCGTCTCTTCTAGTTACTTACAATAAAAGAAGCACTAATTAAACACGCCTATAACGTATTCGGTTAATGAGATTAACACCTTGATTATTTGTGCTCTAGGAACCGAGAAACGGCGTCTCAAACTCGGCTACGCTCTAGGATGAAATTGATTATACATTTGTCTAATTTGGGTTTTGGAAACGTGAGTATATAATTGTGTTGTGGATATATCTGAATGCCCCAACATTTCTTGAACTGCACGCAAATCGGCACCATTTTCAAGTAAATGAGTAGCAAATGAATGTCTTAATGTATGTGGTGTTAATTTTTTAGATATATTTGCTTGTAAACCATATTGTTTGATAATCTTCCAAATCCCTTGACGTGTTAAAGGTCGGCCGTGCATATTTAGAAATAAAACATTAGTGACGGTTTTTTTTAATAGTTGCGGTCGAATATTGTTAATATAAGTATCTAAGTATTCAATAACTGTGTCACCGAGAGGGATAATACGTTCTTTATTCCCCTTACCGAACACTTTTACAAACCCCATGATTAAATTTATATCTTCAATTTCTATTTGAATTAACTCAGAAACGCGCATCCCAGTTGCATATAATAATTCAAGAATTGTGCGATCTCGATATCCATTATTCTTATTTAAATTTGGAGTTTCTAAAAGTTCAAGGACTTCGTCAACTTCTAGTACATCTGGGAGTTTCTTTTCATACTTCGGTGTTTCAATAAGCACAGTTGGATCTTTGGCTGCATACTTTTCACGTAATGCAAATTGATGAAAACTGCGTATTGTAGAAATAAAACGGGCAATTGATTTTGAGGAAGCACCTTCATCGATTAAGTGGCCTAGACATTCTTGGATTATTTGACGGTCGATAAAGTCTATATGTGCAATTTTATGTACTGACATATATGTTTTATATTTATTTAAATCCCGACGATAAGCGCCAATCGTGTTCTCACTTAATCCTTTTTCAATTTGAATAAATTTTAAATATTCTTCGATAATTGTATCCATAACAACACCTCTATTTTTCAGAAAAGGATTAGGAAAAGATTCATGTCTAACTTTTTAAGTATCAGTCTTTCCATGAACCTTTATCATTCTGCCACGTCCATCATTTTTTATTGATTTTTTTTAGCTTGGCATTCGGCACATATGCCATGAAATGTTAATCTGTGGTCTAAAATTTTAAAATTATATTCAGATTCCACACGTTCTTCTACTTGAGGTAATAAATCTTCATGAATTTCATCTACTTTACCACATTCCATGCATACTAAATGATGATGAAAGTGTTTACTGCCCTCTTTTCTAAGATCAAAACGAGCCACACCATCACCGAAGTTGATTTTATCAACTACTTTTAATTCGGCGAGTAATTCTAATGTTCTATATACAGTGGCTAAACCTATTTCGGGCGCTTTATCCTTTACCTTTAAGTAGACGTCTTCTGCACTAAGATGATCCTTTTCATTTTCAAGTAAGACACGTACTGTTGCTTCACGTTGAGGTGTTAATTTATATGAAGATTGTTGTAATTGTTGTTTTACTCTATTTAATCGTTCTTCCATGGGAGCGACACTCCTCTATTAATAATTATAATCATTTTAATTTGAAAATATTTCAATTACTAAATTACCAATATTTTCGCTAAAAAGCAAGTTGTAAGCTATTCTTATTTAGAATGATTATAATTTAATAATATATGTTGTAATCCGATGATGGTTTTAGCATCTTCAACTTCATTACTATCTAGCAAAGCTTTAATATCTTTAACAGGAACTTTATGCAATTCAACAAATTCATCGTCATCAAGGTTTAGGGTGCCTTCGCTTAATTGATCTGTAAAATAAATAGTTAATTTTTCATTTGAAAAACCTGGAGACCCATACATATTTGTAATTAATTCTAAATCTTTTGCAATATAGCCTGTTTCTTCTTCTAGTTCACGTTTCGCTGCTTCTTCTCTTTCTTCATCTTCTTCCAATTTACCAGCTGGTAGTTCGAGTAATGGTTTCTCTACAGGTTTACGATACTGTTTAACTAAAAGTACTTCATTCTCAGGTGTAATTGCACAAACTGCAACAGCGCCATTATGATAAACTAATTCACGTTTAGAAGTGTTACCATCAGGTAATTCTACATCATGTATTTCTAAATCGATGATTTTACCATTATAAATTACCGTTCTATCAAAAGTCTTTTCATTAAATTCCATTTAATTCACGTCCCTTTTAATTCGTTATATTAATTGATAAGATAAATGCGTTACCTAAAGTGTATCGAAAGGAGATTGGACATGCAAAAAAATATTTTAAAGAGTGGCATCGAAATTTCAGAACTAGGTTTAGGTTGTATGAGTTTAGGAACTAATTATAAAGAGGCTGAACCAATTATTGAAAGTGCAATTGAAAATGATATTACTTATTTTGATACTGCAGATATATATGATAGAGGAATAAATGAAGAAATTGTTGGTAAAGTACTAAAAAAATATCAAAATAGAGATGATATCGTCATCGGTACTAAAGTTGGAAATCGTCCGACAAATGATGGTGGTACTACATGGGATCCTTCAAAAAAATATATTAAAGAAAGCGTTAAGGGCTCATTAAAACGCCTTGGGTTAGACCATTTAGATTTATACCAACTACATGGTGGCACAATCGATGATCCGTTAGATGAAACGATTAGTGCATTTAATGAATTAAAACAAGAAGGTATTATTAAAGCATATGGCATCTCATCAATTCGCCCTACCGTCATCGATTATTATTTAAAACATAGTGAAATTGAAACGATTATGTCTCAATTTAATCTCATCGATAATCGACCTGAAAAGCTATTAAATGATATCCATGCTCATAGCGTTAAAGTTTTAGCACGTGGTCCAGTATTTAAAGGATTACTAACTTCTAATAGTATCAAGGCGTTAGACAATAAATTTAATGAAGGTATCTTTGATTATAATCATCATGATTTAGGTGAAACAATCGCTTCTATTAAAGAAATTGAAAGTAACTTAAGCGCTCTTTCATTTGAATATTTAAAATCTCATGACGCACTCGGCTCAATTATTGTAGGTGCTAGTTCTCCTGAACAATTAGAAGAAAATGTTAGAAATTATCACAAAAAAGTAAGTTTAGATCAAGTTAAAGCTGCACGTGAAAGAGTTAAAAATCTCGAATACACACAACATTTAAAGTAAAACTTAGCAATAATTATAATAGTCCAGGGTGCTCGTGTCTTCCCTGGCTATTTTACATTCTTTGAAATAGTTTAAATTCTTTTTAATATAACTTTTTATATAGGTAATTACCCCCTAGTGATGTACTATCTAAAGCGATGTTCATAATTTCTCCCCTGAGTATCAATTCGTGGAATTTAAATGTAATAAATTCTTGTTCAGAAACATCTAATAAATCGTAACTTTCGTGTCCTAATAAATCTCTAAATGTAAACGTACTATGAAGTTTTATAGTAGGAATATTTTCAACTGCCTGTTTAACATGATGATTGACGCAACATAACATGTTAACCCCCTCCAATTAGATACTAACTTTTATTTTTAAACACTGGCGTTAGCCATTGTTCAAATGTTCTTGGTGCTAAATGATATAATTTTAGTAATTGATGCATCCATTTAGGTTTATTAATTTCTTTCTTTTGCTTAATTATGCCTTCTACAACTTCAATTGCTAATTGCTTAGGGTCTAGCATAAGTGCTTCATACTTCTGAGCATATGCTAGCGTAGGGTCAGCCTTTTCATGAAATGGAGTTTGAATCGGCCCAGTATTTACCGATAGCACATGATAGTTAGGTTCCTCAATTCTTAAAGCATTAAGCACAGCGTTTAAAGCGGCTTTGGAAGCACCATAATGAGCAGCATGTGCCTGTGTTACAAAGGCTGCTTGACTAGCAATCCCTACAATTGAAACATTTGTAGTGAAATGTGTACGTAAGACGTTCAAAATAAGATTAAAACTAATCACATTCACGTCGTAAGTCTCAATCATTTCTTTAGGGGAATGTTGCTTAATAGATTTAAAATAGCCTAAGCCAGAACTATAGATTAAGCCATGTATTGGTTTATTGATATTTGAAGCTAGCTTAAAAATTTCCACCCTATCTTGTAAGTCGCATTGAACCATAGAGACTTTATCGCAATGAGTTTTAAAATCAATTAGGCTAAATTTTTGAGGATTTCGAGCAATAATCGTCACGTAAGCGCCACGTTTAAGAAGTTGTCTAACTATCTCTAATCCTAAACCACTCGTACCTCCAGTTACCACGTAATGGTTCCCAATCATGATGTTTTCTCCTCCTTAAAGATTCATATTTATACTAACGTATTCATACTATTTGATAAAGAAAATAATCAATAATATTGTAAGACATAACTTAGCAAGGAGCTACCAAATCGCCAAGATAATTGTATAATATGTTACTATGGTTTTATAACAATAGAGTGAGGATGATGTAATTAATGAAATTAGTATTCTATGGCGCAGGCAATATGGCGCAAGCAATTTTCAAGGGAATTATTAACTCTAAAAAATTAAATTCAGATGATATCTATCTTACAAACAAATCTAATGAAGAAAGCTTAAAGAAATTTGCGGAAGAATTAGGTGTAGAATATAGTTATGATGACGAAACCTTATTAAAAGATGCAGATTATGTATTCTTAGGAACTAAACCATATGATTTCGAAACAGTAGCAAAGCGAATCCGTCCTTACATTACTGATGAAAATCGTTTCATATCAATTATGGCAGGTTTACCCATTAATTATATTCATGATCAACTACAAGTTACAAATCCAATTGCTCGAATCATGCCTAATACCAATGCTCAAGTTGGTCATTCTGTTACAGGGATTAGCTTCTCAGGAAATTTCGGACCTAAATCTAAAGATGAAGTAATTGATTTAGTAAACGCATTCGGTTCCATCATTGAAGTAGATGAAGATCATTTACATCAAGTTACTGCAATTACAGGAAGTGGCCCAGCCTTCTTATATCACGTATTTGAACAATATGTTAAAGCTGGTACAGAGTTAGGCTTGGAAAAAGGACAAGTTGAAGAGTCTATTAAAAATTTAATTATTGGAACAAGTAAAATGATTGAACGTTCTGATTTAAGCATGGGACAATTGCGGAGAAATATTACATCTAAAGGTGGTACAACACAAGCAGGTTTAAACGCTTTAGATCAACATGATATTAAAGGCATCTTTGAAGATTGTCTAAACGCAGCAGTAAGCCGTAGTATTGAATTATCTAAAAATGAAGATAACTAATATACTAAAAGCCCCTAGAATCTTTATTTTTCTAGGGGCTTTTAGCATGAGATATTAAATTTTAAACGTATCAAAATCTTTCACGAACTCAAAATTTGGTGTTTGATCTTTTGATTGTAAGTCATCTTTTATTGAGTCAATGACATCATGATTGTAACGGTTACTCAAATGAGTAATTAAACTACGTTTTACATTAGCTCGTTCTATTAAATCAAAAACATCTTCGATATGGCTATGATGGTAGTTGTTTGCTAATGTTTTATCGCCCTCTATATAAGTTGCTTCATGTACCATAACGTCAGCATTTTTAGCTACATAAAATTCATTTTTACAAGGTTTAGTGTCACCAAAGATTGACACGATTGGTCCAGGTTTAGCGGGTCCTTTAAAATCATCTGAATTAAATATTTGCCCTTCATGTTCAAATGTCTCATAAACTTTAACTTCTTGATATTTAGGGCCAGGTTCTAAACCTATAGCTTTAAGCGCATTTACGTCGATTGTCCCTGGAGTTGTTGGTGATTCAATACGGTAACCGTAAGATGGAATGCCATGATTTAATAATTTAGCAGAAACTGTAAAACCATCATGATGATATGTAAAGTTATTATCTATTTCAATATATGTAATAGGATAATTTAAATGGGATTCCGATAATTTTAAAGTTGTTTCAATAAAATTTTGTAATCCCTTTGGACCGATAATCGTTAATGGCTTATCTTCCCCACCTTGGAATGAACGACTTGTTAATAAGCCGGGTAAACCAAAGATATGGTCGCCATGCATATGCGTGATAAATATATGATTCACTTTGCCAAGTTTAATCGAATGATGCAAAATTTGATGTTGTGTACCTTCCCCAACATCAAATAGCCAAATTGAATTCGAATAAGGTTCTAGATTTAAAGCGATGGCTTGAGTATTTCTTTCTTTAGTTGGTAAACCAGCGCTGGTACCAAAAAATGTCGCTTCCATGCATATGCCTCCCTTTTTCTTCAATATATTTTATCACATCTCCCATTGATTGTTATAATAAGAAATGAAATTGACTAACTAGAAATGATTTAATGTATAATGATATTAATAAATTATTAAATTGCTTGTCTTTCATTTCATTTATAGATCCTGAAAAATATATATATATATTTTAGGCAAAATTGTATGAAGCGGTGTCAATTTATCTTATAATAAATTAATCATAGCAATTAAAGAATGGAGG